>JAADHR010000187.1 GCA_013151735.1 Calditrichota bacterium
ACCCTTGCCTCCCTTTGGAACGCTGGGCGCCATTATTCGAATGGAACACGTTGTCCCCAATCGCAAGGCCCTGTTTGACGTTGGGATCGCGGGGCCTTTGGCCGGGCTGGTTGTAACGCTGGTCGCCATTGTTTATGGATTGGAACATTCGCAGGTGGTGGCCCTTTCTTCACTCAGTCAGGGAAGTCTGCAATTGGGGGACTCCCTCTTATTCAAATGGCTTTCCCATGTAATTGTAGGGACGGTGCCGGCAGGCTACGATGTGGTTCTGCATCCGGTGGCCTATGCAGGCTGGGTAGGACTTTTGGTAACCGCGCTCAATCTGCTGCCAGTCGGTCAGCTGGACGGCGGACATGTGGTTTATGCCCTATTGGGCGGCCGGAAAAGCCGAATTGTCTTTTATGTGATGATGGCTGCCTTTACCGTTGTTCTGGTCTTCTTTTATTGGGGATGGTTTCTCATGGCCATATTTATCGCCCTTTTTGCGTTTAAGCATCCACCCCCAATGGACGATTACACCCCTGTCGGACGAACGCGGGTTCTCCTTGGCATTTTTATTTTGATTATTTTCTTCCTTTCGTTTACTCCTGTTCCATTTAAACTGTGAGGTCTGTCTTCATTCGGAAAAGGAAAAGGCCAAAAATGACAAAGAAAATTGTTGGGCTTGGTGAAATTCTGTGGGATGTTTATCCCGACGAAAAACATTTGGGAGGTGCGACATCCAATGTAGCCTTTCATGCCGGGAATTTGGGAGAGGAACCCATTGTTGTGAGCCGGATTGGCTCCGATCCGTCAGGAGATACCCTGTTGCATGAAATGGAGTCCCGGGGTTATTTAACGGCTTACATTCAGCGGGATCCGGCAAAGCCCACCGGACGCGTCCGAATTGAACTGGATGAAAAGGGTGTCCCGTCATTTATTTGCGGGGAAGACGAGGCGTTCGATTATCTGGAGTGGACAGAGGACCTGGCCCGTCTGGCCACCGAAGCGGATGCCGTTTTTTTTGGGATTCTTGCACAGCGCCTGCCCGTTTCCCGCCGGACGATTCAGTCCTTCCTGGATGCCGCTGACCACGCCCTAAAAATATTTGATCCCAACTTACGGGACATTCCGGAGGATTTTTCCCCCATTTTGGAAACCTCTTTTCAGAAGGCCGACATTTTGAAACTGAATGAAGACGAAGAACAGATGCTGGGTCAGTTTTACCGTAAAGAGGCCCTGTCGCGAAAGGAATTTCTGGCCTGGCTGCTGGAAAAATTCCATCTTCGGGCGGTTTGTCTGACACTGGGTGAACGGGGCGCATTTTGTCAAACGGAAAACGAGAGTGTTTATTCTCCCGGCTACTCCATCGTTCCCGTGGACACGACCGGATCCGGAGACGCCTTTATTGCGGCTCTGGTGGTGCAGTGGCTGCGCAACAAAACCCTGCTTCAGGTGCTGGATTTTGCCAACGCCGTTGGGGCCTTTGTGGCCACGCAAAAGGGGGCGGTTCCGACGTATTCCGCATCTGATATTCAGGACTTTTTAAAATCTCATCAACAACGAACAATGGATCCGTCCATGAAAGAAGTGGTTCATGGGGTATCCTAAAAAGGAGTATTTCCGATGAAATCTTTTAAATGGCTTTGGAGCGTTACGGTCGGAGCCTTTTTTGTCTTTTGCCTGTTTTCTGAAGTCTTCGCCTTTCAGGGGCATCATCCGAGCCGGGCTGAGCATGCAATGGTCGCTACGGCTGCTCCGTTGGCGTCGGAGGTCGGACTGCAGATTCTCCGGCAGGGCGGAAACGCCGTGGATGCGGCCGTGGCCGTTGGGTTTGCACTGGAGGTGGTCTACCCGGAGGCAGGGAATATCGGCGGTGGGGGTTTTATGGTAATCCGCTTTCCGGACGGCCGGGCAACAACCATCGATTATCGCGAAAAGGCGCCTCTCAAAGCCACCCGGGACATGTACCTCGACAAAAATGGGAATGTGATTCCGGGTCTGAGTTTAAAGGGATATCTGGCCTGCGGCGTTCCGGGAAGCGTGAAGGGATTGTGGCTGGCGCATCGCAGGTATGGAAAATTGCCCTGGAAAACGTTGATTGAGCCGGCCATTCAACTGGCGGAAAAGGGATTTCCGATTTCCTACGAATTTTCTCAGGAGGTCAAACGGCATGAAAGCGACCTAAAAGATTTTCCGGCAACGGCAAAACTATTTTTTAAGAATGGAACAACTCCCTACGAGCCGGGAGAACGTTTCGTTCAAAAAGACCTGGCACATACGCTTCGTTTAATTGCCGAAAAGGGTTCCGACGGATTTTACAAAGGGGAGGTGGCGGAACGCATTGAATCGGTGATGAAGGCAAACGGCGGTCTGATAACAAGGCAGGATCTCGCGGCCTACCAGGCAAAAGAGCGTCCCCCGGTGGAAGGGACCTATCACGATTATCACATCATTTCAATGGGGCCTCCCAGCTCCGGAGGCATCTGTCTGCTGGAAATCCTGAACATTCTGGAAGGCTATTCCTTAAAGACGTTCGGGTTCCATTCCTCAAAAACGATACACCTGATGGTTGAAGCGGAAAAGCGCGCCTATGCCGACCGGGCCAAGCATCTGGGGGACAGCGATTTTTACCCGGTTCCGGTGAAAGGCCTTCTTTCAAAAAAATATGCGGCCGCTCTGCGCGAATCCATTGACCCGAATCGGGCAACACCCAGCACAGAAATTTTTGCGGGAAATCCCCTCCCGTACGAAAGCAAGGAAACCACCCATTACGCCATTGTGGATGAAAATCGAATGGCGGTCTCCGTTACCACCACGTTAAATTCGGCTTTTGGCTCAAAGGTGGTTGTGGACGGTGCCGGTTTTTTGTTGAATGATGAAATGGACGATTTCAGCTCGAAGCCCGGTTTCCCCAATAAATACGGGCTGATTGGGGGCGAAGCCAATTCCATTCAACCCGGAAAACGCATGCTCTCCTCCATGACCCCTACCATTCTGGAAAAAAATGGCCGCCTCTTTATGGTGGTAGGAACCCCCGGCGGTTCAACCATTATCACCAGTGTATTGCAAACGATTCTGAATGTGGTCGATTTTGGAATGAACATACAGGAAGCAGTGGATGCCCCGCGGTTTCATCACCAGTGGCTGCCCGACCAAATTTTTTACGACCGGTTCGCCTTTCCCGTAGATGTGTGCGACAATCTCAAGAAAATGGGGTATCGGCTGCACCCGCGGCATTCCAACGGACCTGGCATTGTTCAGGCCATTCTTGTTGATCCCAAATCCGGCGTTTTGCTGGGCGGTTCGGATAGCCGGGGGTACGGAAGGGCATTGGGATTTTAGATGCCTGGCAAAAGCGAAGGATTTTATGGGCCGTTTTTATTGAATATCCAATACTCAACAAGGAATAATGAATGATGAAGGGGAAAGGATTAGTCGTGAATTTTGGCAAAACTTTAAATTTGGAAGTTCCTTGTTGGATATTGGATAGTCGGTTTTGATTTCAAACGCCTGGTAAACCAACATCGAAAAAATTACCAACGCTTTTTTAAGTTAAGGAGATGTCCATGCCTGTGTATGAAATCATCAAATGTCCCAATTGTGGAACGGAAATCCGGCGATACAAAAACCCCGTTCCCACGGTGGATATTATTATCGAAGTGGACACGCCTGACGGCCGGAAGGGAATTGTTTTAATCGAACGAAAAAATATTCCCCACGGATGGGCCATTCCGGGAGGATTTGTGGATTACGGAGAGAGCTGTGAACAGGCGGCTGTTCGGGAAGCCAAAGAGGAAACCTCTCTTGATGTGCGTCTGGTCCGGCAATTGGGTGCCTATTCGGATCCCAAACGCGATCCCCGCCAGCACACCATTTCCATTGTATTTGTTGCAAGGGCATCGGGGCAGCCCAGTGCAGGTGACGATGCCAAGAATGTGGGTATTTTTACGCGTGATAATTTGCCGATTCTTCTGGCCTTTGATCACCGGCGTATTTTGAATGATTATTTTGAGTCGCTGAATCAGCCGTAAATGACTTTAATGGGAAGAGGTGCACGTGACGGAGGACAAGACGACCAATCATCTGTCGGGTGAAGCGGATCGTCAGCTGCGCTGGAATTTCTTTATGGGGGTGATTCACGGGGTTTTTTACAAAGCGGGGATGGCGTTTAGCGAGCCGAATATGATTTTGCCGCTCTTCCTGAACGCATTCACAAAATCGAAAACCCTCATCGGACTTTTTGGGACCCTGTTTCAATTCAGCGGGGCCTGGCCGCAGCTTTTAACCGCACAAAAGATTCAATCCATCTGCCGAAAAAAACCGCTGCTAATTGCCATGTTAATCATTCGCATGGCCAGTTGGGGGGTTCTCGGTCTGATTACCTATTTTTACGGTGCCCGGCATCCGGGCTGGATTTTGGCTATTTTTCTGTTGCTGTTGTCGCTTTTCTATTTGGCCGGGGGTGTGGCAGGCATTCCCTTTTTCGATATCATCGCAAAGGCCATTCCCACAAGCCTGCGCGGTCGGTTTTGGGGCATTCGCCAGTTTTTGGGCGGTATTTTGGCCATTGCGGCGGGGTTTGCCGTTAAATGGATTCTGGCGTCGCCGGGGCTGCCGTTCCCGAAAAATTATGCCGTTCTTTTTCTGCTCTCCTTTGTGTTTTTAGGAATTTCCTATCTGGGACTTGGTTCAATTCGGGAACCCAAATACGACAATTGTCCTCCGCCGAAATCCTTTAGTCTTTTTTTAAAAGAGGCCTTTCAAACGCTTCGCGACGATAAAAATTTTGCACAGGCCATTTTTACGGAAATTCTGGCCGGAAGCCTTTTGCTGTCGCTTAGTTTTTACGTGCTTTATGCAAAGAATAGTTTAAAGGTAGAACCCTCCATGGTGGGTCTGTTTATTGCCGTGCAGATGCTGGCGGGGGTCCTATCGAATCTGGTGTGGGGAATGCTGAGCGATAAAATTGGCAACAAAAGCGTCATCCGCGGCGCTCTTTTGTTCCATTTGTCCATTCCTTTTTTTGCCCTGATTTCCGGAGCGGGATGGATGTATTTGCTGGTGTTTTTCGGGATTGGCTTTTATATGAACGGCGCGTCCATCGGCTTTACGAATTTTATGCTGGAAGTGGCCCCGGAAGAAAAACGTCCGCTCTACATCAGCCTCCGGGGAACGCTTGTGGCGGTGGTGTCCTTTTTTCCGCTTTTGGGTGGCATTTTTATTGATCTGTTCTCCTTTCGGGCGGTCTTTGCGGCCGTCCTGGTGATTTCAATTCTTGCCAATATTCTGGCGATTCGGCTCAAAGAACCCCGGCAGATTCGGAGCATGCCATAAAAACCTGCCTCTGATAGCGGTGTGTAACCGCAGGCGTAAAGCCTGCGGCTACTTTATGCCTGCGCTACGGTTATTTCATTTCTGCGGCCGGGAAAGAGACGATGAATTGGCCGCTTATTTTACGTTCTTTTCAAGGCCGTTGTTTGGACGACAGGCGCACTTCCCTGGGGAACAGAAGATGTGTAACCGCAGGCTTTATGCCTGCGGCTACGGTTATTCGTTCCGGCCGGCATAACCGCTTAAAAACGCTGTAGTTTTGTTAGCACTCCAAAGAGATGACTGCCAAAATCAATCGAATAAAGGCGTAAAAAAATACAACTTTATTCATCTTAAATATTGACTTCTGAAAAACTTTATACTATATTTATATGGAATTTTTGAAAATCATTTTCCGGCGGTTTTTTCTCAAATCGCGGGAAAGAATTCCTATAAAGTGAATGAAGAGAAGTGGTACGAACCAAAAAAAGGAAGGAGGGTGTTGTATGAAGATTCAACCACTGGATGATCGAGTTTTGGTCGAAATTTTGGAAGAGGAGGAGAAAACGCAGGGAGGTATTATTATTCCGGATACGGCCAAAGAAAAACCCAGAATGGGAAAGGTCGTCGAAGTGGGAACCGATGAAGAATTAAAAGATTTGATAAAATCCGGAGAAAAAATTATTTTTGCAAAATATGGCGGCGAGGAAATTAAGATTGATGGCCAGGAATATGTGATTCTTTCCCGAAATGATATTCTGGCCGTTGTGAAAGACTGATGAGTGATGATGAAAATCGCCGTAGGAACTGACGACAAACAGCATCTTCGCAAGGGTCATTTTGGGGATAGTTTGTACTTTGTTATTTTTACAGTGGACGGACAGACCATCGTCAAGGAGTCTGTCGTCCACAATCCCCATTCTGATCATGCCGAAAAAAAGGGGGAACACCATCACCATGGCAAGGCAAAGGCCATTTGGTCGACGTTGCATGGTGTGGATGTGTTCATCGGGCGAAGTATGGGAAGGGAGTCCGTCCCGAAGCTGATTGAACGGGGCGTGCTCCCCGTTCTTACAAAGATTGAAGATATTCGGGAAGCGGTTCAGGCGTTTCTCCGGGATGAAAAGGAAAAATTTCTGTATTTTGATTCTGTTGAAAAGAAATTTAAGCCTTATAAAGCGTGAATATTGCAATTCCGACAGATGATTTTCAAACGATTCCCCGAAAGATGCTGGGCCGGGCGAAATATTTCGCCATTTTTCGGGTGGAATCAAATGGAACGTATGTTTTAAGTGAAAAGCGGCCCAATCCTTACGAACACACCCTGCAGCGGGGGAAGACATTCGATGTAATGAACGTTTTGAGCGATTGTCAGGTTATTCTTTCTCGCTCTATTGGAAAGAAAGGCATTGAGCGAATGAAGAAAGCCGGTTTTCGCGTTATCCTGACAAAACAGCCTTCCATTGAGGAGGCTTTGACTGCGTTTCTTTCCGAACACTCTTTTAATACGGGCCAGAATAATGGGACTGGATGATTCATTTGAAATAAGGCCAATCGGCTACGTGGCATCGCCCAAAGATGCTTTGGATACCGAAAATCCCGATATTAAGGTGATTGAAATTCTTCCGGGCTTGCAGGCGGGGTTGGAGGGAATTGAGCACTTTGAAACACTTTGGATTTTGTTTTGGCTCCACAATCTTCCGGAAGAAACCCGCCACGTTCTTTTGGTTCATCCCCGGGGAGACCGTTCCAAGCCCCTTAGAGGGGTATTTGCAACCCACAGCCCCATGCGGCCCAATCCCATTGGAATGAGTCAGGTTACTTTGGTTAGGAAAGAGGCCAACCGCCTGCTGGTCCAGGGATTGGACGCCCATATTGGCTCACCCGTCATTGATATTAAGTCGGGTCAGCGCAAAGAAGAGACGGCCCGCTCCTCGTTGCAAAATTAGTGTGATTTGGGTGTGGCCGGGATGGTGTCCTCATTGTACCCCCAACAAAATAATTTTTATTTACTTTTCCCGAAATAATTCATATTTTATAGCTGTGTTCACACCAAAAGGCCTTTAGGGTTTTTTGGGAAAAAGGATCCATTTTTAATTCCAAGAAAGCTTTCTCCAAATAAACGGAAGAACACCCCGGATATGGCAGAAGAAGCGCGCATCAAGATTCTGGTTGAAGAAACCGTTCGGCGGGCCCATCTCATTGCGGAGCACGGGCTGTCTATTCTAATTGAATTTCGCGGCCAAAAAATCCTGTTTGATACCGGTCAATTCAAGGCTCTGTTTTGGAACGCTCCCCAATTGGGAGTGGATTTAAAAAAGCTGGATGCCGTGGTTCTGAGTCACGGGCATTACGATCACACGGGCGGGTTGGCAGAATTGATAGACCAGCGGGGTGCGGTGCCGGTTTTTGCTCATCCGGATGTTTTTCAAAAGCGTTTTCATGTTACGGAAACGTCGTCCCGGGAGATCGGAATGCCCTGGAATCGGGACACTCTGGAAGCAAAAGGCGCCCGATTTCATCTCAATCGAAACCTCACTGAAATTTTTCCGGATGTATTTACGACAGGGGAAATTCCCCGGGAAAATGATTTTGAAATTATTGAAAAGGGATTCCAAATCCAAAAAGGCGCTGGTTTTTCCCGGGATGCTATTCGTGACGATCAGGCTCTGGTTCTCAAAACACAAAAAGGGCTTGTGGTAATTCTGGGATGTGGTCACTCCGGAGTTGTCAATACCCTGTCCGCTGTCGGAAGAGCGTTTGGTACGACACGATTTTATGCTATTTTGGGGGGATTTCATTTGGTTCGGGCATCGGAACACCGAATTCATCAAACAATCGGGGCGTTAAGGGAACTTTCATTTGATATCATTTCTCCGATGCACTGCACCGGTTTCCGCGCCCGTGCAGAACTGTACAAGGCTTTCCCTGAAAAATTCAGGGATTGGCATGTAGGCGATACCGGCTCATTTGGCTAAACGAGTTGCATAGGTTCGGTTTTTAGTATTTAGAGGAGAGGTAATGGAACTGCTCTGGCACACATTCGTCCACGCCGTTAAAATTTCGCTTTTTGTTTTCTTAATGATGGTCCTCATTGATTATTTGAATGTGAAAACCCGCGGGCATCTTAAGGAACTGGTCAGGGGACGAAAATGGCGGCAGTACAGTTTGTCTTCCTTTTTGGCAGCCACACCGGGATGCCTGGGCGCCTTCATGGATGTTTCTCTGTATGTGCACGGTCTGATTTCCTTTGGTGCCCTGACCGGAGCCATGGTAGCCACATCCGGCGACGAGGCCTTCGTCATGTTGGCCATGTTTCCTGAAAAGGCTCTTTTGCTTTTCGCAGGGCTTTTTTTATTGGGGATTGTATTGGGCTGGGTGACTGACGTGTTGGTGAAACGCTTTCACGTGCGTCCGTGTGATTCCTGCCAGCTTCAAGAATACCATCCTCAGGAAAACAGCACGCGTCACTATCTAACCGTTCATATCTGGAAACACATTTTTAAAAAGCATATTATCCGCGTGTTCCTGTGGACATTTGGGGCACTTCTGGTGGTTAATCTGGGACTGAGCTACTGGAATCTGGAATCATTTGTCAAAGAAAATGTCGTCTGGATCGGCGTCCTGGCTGTTTTGGTGGGCATTATTCCGGAATCCGGCCCCAATCTCATCTTCATCACCCTGTATGCCAAGGGACTCATTCCGATCTCTGTTTTAATTGCCAATTCCATTGTTCAGGACGGACACGGGATGCTGCCAATGCTCTCCTACAGCTTAAAGGATTCGGTTCGGATAAAGGCCTTTAATATGGCGTATGGAATCCTCATTGGCGGCGCCATTTATCTTTGGGGACATTAGCGAATTATCCGGCAAGAGAAGATAGTTTAGGTTTTTCTCCGAAGGACTCCGGGTTTTTTCGTGGTTCTTTGTGTAACCGGGGAAAATTCGAAGTCCTGAATCCAGCCGTTTGTAAACCCGAAATCCTCCACCCATCGGGTCACTGTTTCGTATTCCTGCTGTGAAATTTTTCGATTGATTTCAGAAAATTTACGTGCTTCCCAGAGGGGAAGATATTGGGTCATCAGGCTCAGGTGAACGCGCGGCGAGATTTCTTCCGCCAAAAACCGCAGCACTTCAAAGGTATTGTCCAGTTGTCCGGGAAGGATCAAATGCCGGACAATCAGGCCTCGGGTAGCGATTCCGTCCTCATCGATTTGTAAAAATCCCACCTGCCGAAACATTTCCTTGAGGGCCGCTTGTGCGGTTTGCGGGTAGATTCGGGCCTTTGAATAGTTGCGGGCGGGTTCGGAAAGCGCATATTTGAGATCGGGCAGATAAATATCGACCAGACCCTCCAAGAGGGCAAGGGTTTCGGGGGAGTCGAACCCATTGGTGTTGTAGACAATCGGCAGGCGAAGTCCCATTTCAACGGCTATTTTCAGGGCTTCCAAAAGCTGCGGGATGAAATGGGTGGGAGTGACCCAGTTGATGTTGTGGGCGCCCTGCTCCTGGAGAACGATCATCATTCGTGCAAGGGTTCGGGGAGAGATGTCCCGCCCCAGCCCATTGTGACTGAACGGGAAATTCTGGCAAAAATAGCACCCGAGAGTGCAGTTGGAGAGGAAAATAATCCCCGATCCTCTAATGCCGGAAACAGGGGGTTCTTCACCGAAGTGACGTTTGTATTTGTACACCCGAAGCCGGTCTGTTGCCCGGCAAAACCCTATCTTGCCTTCCAGCCGATTCACTTCGCAGTATCGGGGACACAAGCGGCAGGAGGAAAGGTGGCGCCCGGCCTCTTTAATCCGTCGGCTCAATTCCCCCGTTTTGAAAAGCTCCAGATAGCCGGGAGAAGCACCGAAGGGCTTCTGACTGTGTTTTTCTGCGGCCACAGAAAGGATGTCCCAATTCAAAAAGAAACAGGTTTATTTAAAAATTCTTTTCTTGCTATTTTAAGGGAGTTTTATTAAAATAAAAGAGCCGATTTTGAAAATCGGCTCTTTTTTGAGTGCCGAGGGCGGGACTCGAACCCGCATGCCCAGAGGGCGGTGGATTTTGAGTCCACTGCGTCTACCAGTTTCACCACCTCGGCAAATGTGAAATAAATTTAATTAATTTTTTTTCAATTGTCAAGAGCGAATTTCATAAATAATTGTCTTTCTTCAAAATTGGGAAATGACGATTTTCGCAAATGAGAGGCTCTTTCTGTGGGACGTGTAAAGACCCCTGTTCCGGTAAAATTCTTCTCGGCCATTCTTTTTGCGCCTGATGTAAACCCGGCTGAAATTTACAGGATTTTGACGGATCGCTTTGGCCCGATCGATCACAAATCGCCTGTGTTTGAGTTTACTTACACAAATTATTACGCGGCCGAAATGGGAGAATCACTGAAAAAACAATTTGTTTCATTTGAAAGACTGCGTTTGCCGGATGATTTGGCGGCGGCCAAGCTTCAATCCAATAAAATGGAAGAGGCGTTTTACCGGGAGGGCCGGCGCCGTCTGAATCTGGACCCCGGATACATTGAACGGGCCAAGATGATTCTGGCGTCCACCAAGAATTTCAGTCATCGCATTTACATCGGCGAGGGGATTTACGGTGATCTTCAATATCGATTTCGGGCGGGAAGATTCACTTTTTTGGAATGGACGTATCCGGATTACAAGGATGCCGTGGCGCTGGATTTTTTTCACGATATTCGGAAAATATATAGTAATCAGTTAGAAAAAAGGATTTCTTCAAAATGAGCGGGATAACGTACAAAGCGGCCGGCGTGGATATTGAGGCGGGTGAGGAAAGCGTTCGGAAAATCAAGTCCCTTGTAAAACAAACATTTGGGCCGGAAGGGTTAACGGATATCGGGCTTTTCGGAGGGCTCTTTCGGGCCGATTTTGAGGGCTATCAAAAGCCTGTGCTGGTTTCGTCCGTCGATGGGGTGGGAACCAAACTAAAGGTGGCCTTTTTAATGGATCGGCATGATACCATTGGCGAGGATCTGGTGAATCATTGTGTGAACGATATTCTTACGTCCGGCGCCAGGCCTCTGTTTTTTTTGGATTATCTTTCGCTTGGGAAGGTTTCTCCCGACAAGATTGCCGAGATCGTTTCCGGATTTGTGCGGGGGTGCAAACAAACACGTTGTGCGCTTATCGGAGGAGAAACAGCCGAGATGCCCGATCTTTACCAACCGGGGGAGTATGATGTTGCGGGAACCATTGTTGGAATCGTAGACGAAGACAAGATTGTCACCGGAAAGACGATTGCCAAAGGAGATGTTCTTATCGGATTGGCTTCCAGCGGACTTCACACAAACGGGTACACCCTTGCCCGAAGGGTGCTTTTCGATCATTCCAGCCTGAAGGTGGATTCCTTTATCGAGGATCTTAGTCAAACTATCGGCGAAGCGCTGCTTGCTGTTCATAAATGCTATCTAAATAGTGTTTCTTCCCTT
>JAADHR010000188.1 GCA_013151735.1 Calditrichota bacterium
AACGGGTGTTGAAGTGAAATCCGGCTTTCATGCCGTCGTGAATCAAGTAAGCTACAATCTGCTCGATATTTTTCCCGTGCGGATGGTGTCCCAAATCCACTAAGACCCCCACATTCTTTCCAAGGTGCTTCGCCAGAAGATACGCCGTTCCCCAATCCGAAATGGTTGTGCTGTACGTTCCCGGTTCAAAAACCTTGTACTCGATCAAAATGGTCACATCCGAATCGATCTTCGAATGCGCTTTTTTTAGACTGTCCTGAAGATTCGCCAGGGCTTTTCGTAACTGAATTTGGCCGGGATACAGCGACCCGTCCGGGAACCAGAGTGTCAGCAATTGAGTTCCCAAATCCTTTGCAATTTTTCCGCCGAGAATGGTCTGCTCAACGTAGCGCTCTCGAACCTGAGGGTCATCCGAAGACAGGCTTCCCCGGTACGATCCTTTTAAAAAATAGGTGGGACTCACAGATCCAATATGCAGCCCCCGTTCTTCGGCGGCACGCGCCACCCGCTCGGCCAGCTTGTAATTACCGGTTACGCCATCTTCCGAAAAATCCCAGAGAATGTGCGTAGCGATGGTGGGCGTCGCTCCGGTGAGTCGGTTTACAAAAGAGGCATCCTCCAATTTCTGATCAATCGTTTGGGCGGCTCCCGGGGGCATGTAGTCCCCAAACCGGCCTCCGCCAAAGGGACCAAAAATCCAACTGGGCACTTCCACCCTGAAACTTTGAACCGCCTGAATGGCTTGGGCCACCCGGTCTTTTCCAAATTCAGACTCCAGCGCCTGAAGTCCGGCAGAAATTTGTTTTTCAGTCATCATAAATCGGCCTTTAATTGATGTTTGAATGGCAGCAAAATAACGATATTTCAAAAGGAATGTTGTTTTTCGAAAGCTTCTTTAATATGAAAAACTATCCTGAAAAATGCAAGCGGAAAACGATTTTTAAAAAAATTTTTTACACTTTCCTCACAAATAAATTGCGAAGATTTTTCACGTTTCAGGATATCCAGGCCACCGGCAGCGAATTAACAAATTCCGTTATCCAAGATACCCAAACAGCCACTTCTCGTCAAAATGTCAGATTTCTTGTTGCAACTCACCGTCAGAAATTCTACATTAAAATGTTTGATTTTGAAAATAGGGTTAATCTGCTTATTCTAACGATTGACTAATTAAATGAATTTAGACAAGCGGCTTCTCAATCTTCTGAAAAACGTCCGTATTCTCATGGCACTGGCGGTTATCTTTGGTGTGGCTGCCGGTGTGTTTACCATCGGGCAGGCGGCCGCTCTCAGCCGAACAATTTCCAGGGCATTTCTGCAGAAAATGCCCCTGCGGGATTTGGCATCATTCATTTATCTTTTCGGACTTTTCAGCCTGCTCCGGGCGGCTGCCATCTGGCTTCAGGAAATGACGGCCGGGAAAGTGGCCCGTCATGTGAAAGATTCGGTGCGCAGCGCCCTCATCCGAAAACTTCTTCAATTGGGTCCTGTGCGGATGAAATCCGAACGGAGTGGCGAAATCAGCAATACCCTGCTTTCCGGTGTGGATGCCCTGGACGCCTACTTCAGTCAGTATCTGCCGCAGCTTTTTTTATCCACGTTAATTCCTGTCACCATTTTGTTTTTTGTCTTTCCCAACGACCTGTTAACCGGCTTTGTGTTCCTCCTGACGGCTCCTCTGATTCCACTTTTCATGATTCTCATCGGGAATATTGCACAGGCACTGACCCAAAAACAGTGGAAAACCCTCAGCCGGTTAAGCGCTCATTTTCTGGATGTTTTGCAGGGATTGACCACACTCAAAATTTTGGGGCGAAGCCAAGAGCAAATCAAAATGATTGCAGACATCAGCAATGATTTTCGGGTGCACACCATGACTGTTTTGCGGGTGGCCTTTTTGTCCGCTCTGGTACTGGAACTGGTTTCCACCATCAGTACGGCGGTCGTCGCGGTGGAAATTGGACTTCGGTTGCTGTACGCCAAAATGGCCTTTGAAAACGCCCTGTTCATTTTGATTCTGGCACCGGAATTCTATTTGCCCATGCGGTTGTTGGGAACCCGATTTCATGCCGGAATGGAGGGAACGGCCGCGGCCCGGCGCATTTTCCAAATTCTGGAAACCTCCGCTCCGGAACCCCTGAGTACACCTGCCCGCGTACCCGATTTAAAACAGGCAGTCCTTAAATTTGAATCCGTCAGTTTTTCGTACGATTCAGGCAGCCGGCCCGCATTACAGGAGGTTTCGTTTACTTTAGAACCCGGAAAGCGGACGGCGCTGGTGGGACCCAGCGGTTCCGGGAAAACCACCATCACCCATCTTCTTCTGCGATTTCTTAAACCCGAATCCGGAAGACTTCTGGCAAACGATCAGCCGATCAGCCATTTCAATCCGGACGATTGGCGCCGACAAATTGCCTGGGTTCCGCAAAATCCACACCTGTTTTACGGAACCCTTGCCGAAAACATCCGCATGGGACAGCCGGAGGCATCCCTTACTCAAATTGAACAGGCAGCCAAACAAGCCGAAATGGATGATTTTATCCGGGCCCTGCCCCGGGGTTACGACACTCTCATCGGTGAAAAGGGCGCCCGGCTCAGTGGCGGACAGGCCCAACGCCTGGCTCTGGCGCGCGCCTTTTTAAAAAATGCCCCTTTTGTTATTCTGGATGAACCCACATCCAACCTCGATCCGGAAGTGGAGGCAAAAATTCAATCGGCCATGCAAACGCTAATGCAAGGCCGACGGGTTTTGTTGATCGCACACCGGCTGAGTACAAGCCGTTCAGCAGACCGCATTCTGGTTATTTTTAAAGGCCGAATTTTGGAAGCGGGTACCCACGAATCGCTTTTGCAGCAAAACGGCCTGTACAAAAAATTGGTTACGGCTTACGAGGGGGTGGCGTGATGAAATCCTTTTTCAGGCTTATGAAATTGGCTGCTCCCTACAAATGGTGGATGGCTCTGGCCTCATTTCTGGGATTTCTGACCATTGGCAGCAGCATCGGCCTGATGATGACCTCCGCGTACATCATTTCCAGGGCGGCCCTGCATCCGTCTATTGCCGTATTGCAGGTGGCCATTGTGGGTGTACGCTTTTTCGGGATTTCCCGGGGCATCTTCCGCTATCTGGAACGGTATGTTTCGCACGAAGTCACCTTTCGGCTTCTGGCCAAATTTCGCGTGTGGTTTTACCGATCGATTGAACCCCTGGCTCCGGCACGACTCCTTCACTACCGCAGTGGGGATTTGCTGACCCGCGTGGTTTCCGACATCGAAAATCTGGAACACATGTACGTCCGCGTCATTGCTCCTCCGTTTGTGGCCGCTCTCGTTTTGCTTCTGATGTGGGTCTTGCTGGGCAGTTTTAGCGTCGCTTTTGCATGGGTTCTCACACTTGCGTTTTTCGCGGCCGGTTTGGGAATTCCAGCGGTGACCTGGCTGCTGAGCCGCCCAATCGGGCGCCAATGGGCTTCCCTGCAATCCCGGGTAAATACCGCCACTATCGACGGTGTGCAGGGAATGGCCGATCTGGTGGCTTTTGGCCAGGCGGAAAACCATTTTAAAACACTTGAAAAACAGTACCAAACCTACACGAAGCTCCAGCACAAAATGGCGATTATCACCGGCCTTCACGATTCCCTGATGAATTTATTTTTGGATGCGACGGTTATTGCTATGCTGCTGGTTGCCATACCACAAGTCACGCATTCTTTCCTCGACGGGGTTTATCTGGCCGTCCTGGTGATGGGCGTGATGGCCGCCTTCGAATCCCTTTTTCCCCTGCCAACCGCCCTTCAGTTTTTGGAACAAAGCCTCCAGTCGGCCGGACGCTTGTTTGAAATGACCGATGCTCAGCCGGCCGTGCGCGATGTGGAAAAACCGGCACCGCTTCCCCGCACATTCTCGCTGACCGTCCAAAATCTCAGCTTTGCCTATCCCGGTTCAAAGGAGCCGGTGCTGAAACATCTTTCATTTGAGGTACCGGAAAATCACGTCATTGCCATTGTGGGACCCAGCGGGGCGGGCAAATCCACACTTGTTCACCTACTCCTAAGATTCTACGATTATTCGGAAGGGCATATTTGGGCGGGCTCGCAAGAGCTTCGAGCCCTAAACCAGGAAGAGTGGAGGCGCCAGGTGAGTGTGGTTTCGCAGAACACCCATTTATTCAACGGGACGATTGCCGAAAATTTACGCATGGCCAAACCGGATGCCCGTGACGTAGAATTGGCAGATGCAGCCAAACAAGCCGATATTCACGCGTTTATTCAAAATCTGCCGCAGGGGTACGACACCTGGATCGGGGAACAGGGGCTCCAATTAAGCGGCGGTGAGCGTCAGCGCCTGGCTCTGGCCCGGGCCATTCTCAAAGACAGTCCGATTCTCATTCTGGATGAGCCAACAACCAACCTGGATGCCATTACAGAAGAAAAAATACTCCACACACTCTGGAAAATCACCCGAACGCGAACCACATTGCTGATTACACATCGGTTGGCAGGACTGGAGAATGTACACCGAATCTACGTTTTGCGCAATGGAAAAATCGTTGAAGAAGGAACCCACTCCGGGCTGCTGGCATCCGACGGCAATTACGCCAAAATGTGGCGCCTGCAGCACGAATGGATAAAAAAGTCCCCGGCACTTTAAACGTACCGGGGACCCAAACCGTGGATTTGTAACCCGGACTAAAGACCCAGCGTGGCCCCCAGTGTCATTCGAACATCCACATCCGTAGTCTTGGCCATGGTATAATCATAGCCATTCCAGAGCTCGCTGTTGTAGGTGGATCCCCCCAGTTCCAGGCTGGCGTCAAGCGAAAGATTTCCAAATGCCAGACCCGTTCCCAGCGTCAGCATGGTACCGGTAATCTTGTTTCCCTCATCATCCTTCCAGGGCTTGGGATCGGTGTAGAGCCCGGCTCTGAGAGGAATCGCCAATCCACCGAGGCTGATCACAAATTCCCCACCCAGATGAATGGAATTGGCATCTTCAAAACCGCTGCTCACATCTTTTTCTCGGTCAGATGAAAAAGTGGCCTTCGACCACGGTCTGGCCTGATAGTCAACTGCCAGCATTAAATTGTCGAATGGGCGAAACACGGCACCAACCGAGAAAAACATGGGAATTTTAAGGTCGGTTTCGCTGTCATTCTTTTTAATTTTCAATGTGTACGGCAGCTTAAAATTTGCGCCAATCGAAAAATGATTAAAATGGGCAAGTGTCCCGATTTCGATGGACGCACCGGAATAATCTGTTTTCCCGCTGTTAGAGGATGTTTGACCGTTGCTCTCCCAGGAGCTTTCGTCGCTTCCGGTTAAAATATTGAACGTACCGCCAATCGAAAAATTAGGAATAAACTGCATCGCCACACTGGGAGAAATGCCCCAAACCCCGCCTTTTTCTTTATAGGTTGCTTTGTCTCCGGTTTCGGTGGATGTGTAGGTTGTTGTGTTGTTAAAATCAAACACATTCCGATAGGCCCCCCCTACTACCATGTTGCTGGTTCCCATGGAAAGCGGAAGCACAAAACTGGCAAAATTCAAATTAAAATCAGACGCGCGGTCAATTGTGAAGGTGGCTCCCTCGGTTGTTTCGCTGCCGGCGCTCACTCGGCCGATTACAGAGACTTCCGGCGCCATGAGTTGCGTGAGCCCCGCGGCATTCCAGGAAATGGCGGTTGCATCATCCGCAACACCGGTGAAGGCATATCCCATAGCCGATGCGCGGGCTCCGCTTCCGGTTGGATTTAAGCGGCTTTGCGCATGTGCAGAATAAGCAATCAGTGTAAAAAATGAAATAACTGTCATTATTCCGATTAATTTTCGCATGCGTTCTCCTTTATTTTTGGTTAGGTGATTTTCCAGTGTTTATTTTGTTAAGAATTTGTCGCCTACACTTATGACGCCCCCCGTGGTCGAAATCGGTTTGGCCACACTGTATTTTTCAAATGAATCGTTGACCAAAACCTCTCCGATAATATTGGTTTCGCGTCCCAAGACTTCCCCGGTTATCGGATGGCGAATTTCCTTGCCTTCCCTGTAAATAATGCATTTCATTCCGGGCCTCAGGCCGCTGTTTAATCCCTTATCCAGCATGATTTTCTGCCCGTTAACCTGAATGACAAACCCGTCTACCAGAGGCAAATCTTCCACAATGGCATTGGCCACGTTTTCCACGGTGTTTTTGACACTTTGCATATCCGAACTGCCGGAGTACCCGTCCCGGGCGGTAATGATCCGCGCCGATTCCGTATCAATGACGCGGGCGTCAATACTGACCGAGCCGTTCTGCGTCAGAACCACGCTTCCCATAACGATGGCATCCACCCCAATTCCTTTACCGATTTTGGCGGCGGTGGCGGCATCCAGAATTCCCGACATGCCCAGTTTTTGTTCTTCCAGAATCCTGTTAAGCTGGGCCCGCTCCATGACCTTAAATCGATTCTTGTTCACCAAAACGGTGGTCATTTTGTCCAGGACAATTTCTCCCAGGTCTTTGCTGGCCCCCTTATTTTCGAACGGAAGAACCGCTATTCCCATTCGCTCACCCACCAATTTGATGGTCTTATTCCCGACAATCAACTGTTCCCCCTTCTTTTTTGCCGCAGAAGACGGCTGAGAGGCGGGTTTCCGGGTCTGGGCAACCTGAGGAGAGGTTTTCTCCCCTCCAAGAGCCCTGTTTACCAGGTCCAAATATTTTGTTGCCCGAAGGGAAGGCGCCTGTCCAATGGATGTTCGCAATTGCTGCCGGGCCAACTTGTATTTTTTCAAATAATAATAGGCCACGCCGAGTTCCCGGTGAGGAAAATATTCTTCAAAATGCATTCCGTAGGTTCTCACCCGTTTGGAATCTTTCCCGTGGCCCCGTATGGCAATCAGGAAATGACCGGCCGCTTTTTGATACCGCCCGGAGGCCAGCGCCCGACGCCCAAGTTGATACTGTTTATACCAGAGAGATTGTCCCTGTGCCTGTGCAGCAATTATCCCAAAAATTAAAAAAACAAAAAGGAGCCGCTTCATAAAACTCTTCCTCCTTAAATTGGCGAACGGATTTGAATTGTGACGATTTGCATGGGTTCCCTGTTCAGGAACCGTCTGTTTGCGATAAAACGAAACAAACTTAGAAAGAAGATCCCAACCATTTGAAGGCAAAATACTTTCAGACAAAAAGATTTGTATATTATAATAGGCCAAAAATTGGAAATTGTCAAGAAAATAATAGTCCTAAAAGGAAAAAGAGGTGGCACAATCGCCACCTCTTTTGATTAGTGTATAAGGAAAACAGATCATCATTTGACTGTTTTTTCGGGAGGATAGGGCACGCTTTCGAGGCGCTTCACATTCACAGGTTGTTTGGCAATAGGCGCCGGTTCGCGTTTTTTCCCGAATTTGCGAGCCGTAATTTCCCGCTTTAACAACTGAATGGCAAACGCCGGATCCACACCTTTGGGACAGGCATCGGAACAGGCACCGGCAAAGTGACACCGCCAGGCGCCGTGTGTTTTATCCACAGAATCAATCCGTTCCATGAACCCATCGTCCCGCGTATCAATGGTGTAACGATAGGCTTGCGTTAAGGCCTGTGGTCCCGGAAACTCTTCATCTGTGGCCACCACCGGGCATGCCGCCATACAGGCTCCGCATTTGATACAGTAGGAGAATTGCAGATATTCCTCCAATTCATCAGGCGTCTGGTACAATTCGCCTTTGGGATTCTTCTGATCTTCCTTGTCCTTCCGAATAATGTACGGCTTCACCGCTTCATGATTCTGAATCAGCGGGGTTAAATCCGGTACAATATCCCGAAGAATCGGATAATTTGCCAGAGGTTTTATCACCACCTCGTCGGATTGTAATTCAGCAATAACCTGGGTTTGGCAGGCCAGCCGGGGCTTGCCATTGATATCCATTGCGCAGGAGCCACAGATACCCATTCGGCAGGATGCGCGGTACGAAACCGTACTATCCATATTCTCCTTGATATGCATCACGGCATCCAAAACCGTCCAGCCTTTTACCACGGGAACGGTGAAGGTGTCGAAATGCGGCTCTGTATTTACATCGGGATCGTAACGAAAGATTTTAAACACAATATCTTTCGTTTCAGCAAAGTTTGTTTTATAGCTTTCATTTGTTTCACTCATTCGTCAGTCCTCCTAAGCGTTCGCCATGGTGTAGCCAATAATAATTGCATAGGTACCATATACGGCCAGGCCGAAACCAAACAGGAAAATAACCCAGTTGACCACAGCTTGAGCTGTTTTTGACATGGAAATTTCCAGAATCATCGAACGCAATCCATAAAATCCATGGTACAATGCAAACCACATGAGTAATAAGTAAATGATCAGATAAGCAATCGTCTTGGCTCGGGCAAGCACATCCGCATAAGAGAGCACGTCACCGGCTGACATAATGCCAATCGCCTGCATGATCTTATCCAGATGCATGACACCAATATGGATGCCAAGAACAAAGATAATAACAATGCCCGCTATGAGATGCCAAAACCACAACGTCGATTCACGCATTTGAACCTCCTTATTAATGCATCAGAAAAAAGTCATATCCGCCAACCAGCATCAGGATGGCAGCTAAAATCATCATACTCCACGTTAAGACCCGAATACGCATATTTGCGGTTGTATACGGGTAGATGGGACGTTTGGGTTTTCCCAGAACCAAGCCAAACTCGGCCAGAATTAGCCGAATGCCGTTCAGACCGTGGAATGCAATGGCGGCAAAAACAAGGTATTCGCCAATGTGAAACCAGGTTCCGCTCACACTGCTCATCGCCGCATTCCAGGCCTCCTTACCATGAATTTTTTGTCCCGTCACAAAAATATGAATAATAAAATAGAGTAGAATTCCCAGGCCGGCCAGCCGGTGAAGCACAAAAATATAGCGCTCGGCACCGTATTTACCGCCGTAGAACCAACCGCCGATTCCAAGCCGATTGGGGCGAGTCTTTTTTTCCTGGACCACAGTTTTCATAGTTTAACCTCCTAATACTTGCGTTCAACAGGTTTCCAGGTTGTAATGGCCACGGGCGAATAGTCAAACGTCGGACCATCTGGCGTATATTTGGCAATTGTATGTTTGAGCCACTTGTCGTCATCTCTCTTTGGAAAATCCAGACGTGCATGGCCTCCGCGGGATTCTTCACGCCGCAGGCCACCTTCAATCAAAACTTCGGCCACGTCAATCATGAATCCCAACTCGAGAGCAAAAACCAGATCGGTGTTGTAGGCTTTGCTCTTATCTCGGACTGTAATATTCTTATAGCGCTCCTTCACCTGGCGAATCCGTTCCAGACCTTCCTTCATTTTTTCACCCGTTCGATACACAGGCATGTGTTTGTCAATGATGTCGCGAACCTCCGCGCGTAATCCGTAAACGGATTCTTTGCCATCCCGTTTCAAAAGATCATTAAAAATGCGATCCTTTTCTTTCCGAACCGCATCATCGGGTAATTTGGGAAAATCTTTTCCATCAATGTATTTTATGGCTTCATTTCCGGTGATATTGCCGTAAACCAGACATTCGGCCGTGGAATTGGTTCCCAGCCGATTGGCCCCGTGGAGGCTTTCACAACCAGCCTCACCTGCAGCCCAAACACCCTCAACGCCTGAAGCTTTGCCATCGATGTTGGTATCAATTCCACCCATCAAATAATGCCAAACGGGTCGAATGGGGATGGGCTGTTTTACCGGATCAACCCCCACAAATTTCATGGCCAATTCCCGGATAAAACCCAGTCGCTCATTGATCTTGTCGGCACCCAGATGAGTGAGGTCCAGATGAACATAATCCAATCCCCGGGGGCCCGGAAAACCCCGCCCCTCGTTGATCTCGGTAATGATGGAACGAGAAACAATATCCCGCGGCGCCAATTCCATCCGGCTGGCGGCATAGCGTTCCATAAACCGTTCGCCCTTATTGTTTCGCAAATACCCGCCTTCCCCCCGGCAAGCTTCCGTCATTAAGATTCCCGTTGGAATCAAGCCGGTCGGATGAAATTGCACAAATTCCATATCCTTTAATGGAATGCCCGCCCGATAGGCCATGGCGATCCCGTCGCCGGTTACCGTGTGGGAATAGGTTGTGAATCCGGAGACCCGGCCAATCCCACCGGAAGCAATAATCAGGGCTTTGCCCCGGAAGGTGTGAAATTCTCCGTTCGCCATATCGATGGCCGTCAATCCTTTGAAAACGCCATCTTCAATTATAATAGACGTAACAAACCACTCATCGTACCGGGTTGTATTGTTGTACTGCAGCAGGGTATCGTACAGGGTTTGCATTTCAAAAAAACCTGTTTTGTCTGCTGCAAATACGGCCCTCGGATACCCGTGTCCGCCAAATGCATGCTGATCAATTCTTCCGTCGGGCTTCCGACTCCAGGGAATTCCCCAGCGATCCAGACGGCGAATTTCGTCGGGCATCATTTTTACAAACCGATAGACCACATCCTGGTCGGCCAAAAAATCACTGCCTTTAATCGTATCCCAGGCGTGGAGATCAAAACTATCCCCTTCTTCCGGGCGTAAAACAGCCGCTGTTCCTCCCTCAGCGGCCACGGAGTGAGAACGCATGAGTTGAACCTTGGAAATAATTCCCACATCCACCTTGCCCTCTGTTTGAACGGCAATTTCCACTGCTGCTCTCAATCCGGCTATCCCAGAACCCAGGATTAACACATCGTGAGTAAACATTTCAGACATTTGATACCTCCATTTTGGGAGAACACCAATACATGAACCATAGGACTAAGAAATCATTTTTTATTCGATATTTTGCTCTCGGATCCACCGCTTTTAAATACGATGAGTCACCTCCCCCATTTTTTGCGGCTCATCAGGAAGCAACGCGGTACTTTTCAACCCCCTCTTTGTAGATATTTCCCCCATAGCAATCCTGAGCAACAATGACCGGTAAATTTTCCACCTCGAGCCTGCGGATCGCTTCAGCACCCAGATCTTCGTAAGCTACAATCTCTGCATGTTTTACACATTTGGCCAGCAGGGCGGCCGCTCCGCCGGTGGCGGCAAAATAGACGGCACAATGTTTTTTCATGGCCTCTACGACGCCCTCCCCCATTTCACCCTTTCCGATCATCCCCTTTAGGCCCTGTTCAATCAGGTAGGGTGCGTAGGGATTCATCCGATAGCTGGTGGTTGGACCCGCTGAACCAATCGGTTTTCCCGGGGGAGCGGGAGCCGGTCCAACATAGTAAATAATTTGTCCCTTTACGTCGATGGGCAATTCCTTTCCCTCATTAAGCAAATCGACTAAGCGCTTGTGAGCAGCATCACGGGCGGTGTAAATGGTTCCTGAAATGTAGACCGTGTCGCCCACACGCAGAGTTTTGACAACATCATCCGTCAGGGGAGTTACTATTTTTTTCTCGCTCATAGTGGTCACCGTCCCTTTCTGATTAAATCACAACGCTTTTATGACGTGCTGCATGACACTGAATATTTACGGCAATCGGTAAACTGGCAATGTGGCAGGGATGATATTCAATAAAAACACCCAGTGCGGTTACACGGCCGCCCAGGCCCATCGGGCCAATTCCCAATTTATTGATTTCACGCAGCAATTCTTTTTCCATCTCCGCATAATAGGGATCGGGATTAAATTGTCCAAGTTCCCGCAGAAGAGCTTTTTTGGCAATCAAAGCCGCTATTTCAAATGTGCCGCCAATTCCCACCCCCACAATAATGGGGGGACAAGGATTGCCTCCGGAGCGGCGGACCCGGTCGATAACAAAATTTTTCACACCTTCCGGACCATCAGCCGGTTTCAGCATTCGGACCTCAGACATATTTTCACTTCCACCCCCTTTTGGTGCTACGGTGATACTGACTTTGTCGCCGGGAACCAGTCTTAGATGAACCACGGCCGGTGTATTATCGCCGGTATTGACTCTGCGCAAAGGATCTTTAACGATAGATTTTCTTAAATAGCCTTCTGTATACCCTTGCCGCACGCCCTCATTAACGGCTTCTGTCAGGTCACCGCCAATCAGATGCACCTCCTGACCCAAATCGATAAAAACAACCGTAAAACCCGTATCCTGGCAGATGGCCATCTTTTCAGTCCGGGCAATTTCCTGATTCTCAACAATCTGGTTGAGAACACTTTTTCCCACAGGAGATTCTTCTTTTTTCAGAGCCTCTTTCAGCGCGTTTACCTGATCATCGCCCAAAAAATAATTGGCTTCCATACTTAAGCGCTTTACAGCCTGTGTAATCTCTCCGACGTCTAATTCACGCATTGTTCTATCCCGCCTTTCGATCATTGAAAGATACACATTTTCTGTGTAGATATCCTGAATTATCAACGGAAATTCCCTGCCAATGACAGGGAATTTCCACAATTTTTATCTTTTTAAAACGTCTGAATATGGGCTTGCAGAATCTTTACAAGGGCAGCTTATCGATATTCTCTTTTACATGGTCTGCAGAAACCTTCAGTGCGGCCAATTCTTCTTCGGTCAGCGGCAATTCGATAATTTCCACAATGCCTTTTCGTCCCAATTTCACGGGAACGCCGACAAACGTGTCCTGAATGCCAAATTGTCCGGTTAGCCAGGCTGAGCAAGGAAGAATACGATTGCTGTCTTTGGCAATGGCTTCAACCATTTGCGCAACGGCTGCGCCCGGAGCATAATACGCACTTCCTGTTTTGAGATAAGCAACAATTTCGCCGCCCCCGCCGCGTGTCCGCTTGATGATGGCATCCAATTTATCTTTTGGAATGAAGTGGCTGACAGGAATACCTGAAATGGTGGTAAAATGAGGAAGGGGAACCATATTGTCACCGTGACCGCCCAGAACCATGGCCTGAATATCTTTTACGGAAACATTGGCTTCCAAAGCAATAAAGGAGCGATAGCGTGCCGTGTCAAGAATACCCGCCATTCCAATGACGCGATGCGATTCAAAACCACTGACCTTCATGGCCGTGTAGGCCATCACATCCAATGGATTTGAAACAACAATGATGATCGTATTGGGAGAATTCTTAACGACCTCTTCCGTAACCGATTTAACAATATTAAAATTGGTCATCAATAAATCATCGCGGCTCATTCCGGGTTTTCTGGGTACTCCTGCTGTAATAACCACCACATCAGAGTCCTTTGTATCCTTGTAGTCGTTGGTCCCGATTAAACGCGAATCAAAACCCCGAATGGGAGCCGACTCCCAAAGGTCCAAACTTTTTCCTTGTGGAACACCCTCAATAATATCAATCAAAACAACTTCTTTGGCAATTTCCAGCTCGGCAACATTTCTGGCTACAGTAGCACCAACGTGCCCTGCGCCTACGACACTTATTTTCATTTTTGCCTCCTGATCTTAAATGGGTTTCTTTATTATTGCCTTGTAATTTTGAAATACCACAAATAAAATGCCCTTCACTGGGCGTTCTTAAAATACACACAAAGAGAACCAAACTAAGGAAGACGGTATGGATTCTCACATTCTTTCAAAAAATCATTCCCCCAAATAGGTGCTTTTTGGAGAGAGACAAACCATTTATTATCAAAGACGTTGTGAGATATACTACGGGTCATAAAAAAAGAGAAGATAAAAATCTTCTCTTTTTTTTATGGAACAATGCTGACATATTTTCGATTGTTCTTCCGTGTTTCAAATTTCACCACACCGTCCGCTGTGGCAAAGAGGGTATCATCTTTTCCCCTTCCAACGTTTTCACCGGGATGAAAATGTGTTCCACGCTGGCGAACAATAATACTTCCGGCTGAAACGCGCTGGCCGGAAAAACGTTTCACACCCAGGCGCTGTGCATTGCTGTCACGGCCGTTCCGGGAACTGCCTACCCCTTTTTTATGGGCCATCTTCCAAACACCTCCTTTTTTATAGGGCTATTTTTTCAATTTTTATTTCTGTAAAAAGCTGACGATGCCCGTTCTTCTTATTGTAGTTTTTTCTCGGAATCTTCTTAAAAACAATGATTTTCTTTTCGCGGCCATTTTTGACAACGGTTGCTTCCACGGACGCACCGTCCAAAACCGGTTTCCCTATCTTCGTTTCTTTTTCATCTGCCACTAAAAGAACGCGGTTAAAGGTAACCTTTTCTCCTTCATCCTTGCCAAGAAAGGGGACTTTTACCCGGGCATCTTCCTGTATTTTTACTTGTTTTCCTGCGATATCCACAACTGCATACATAAATTATGAACCTCCTTGCCATCTTTCTCATTTTATTGTAAATTAGTCACTTCAAAATATAAGAAACAGAATAGATTTTGTCAAGCCTTTATTGGGAAAATGGTCATTCCATCAAAAAATTGCACGACCTCACCGGCCAACCCAATGAAATGGGATCATGAATGATAACGCTGATAAATGTTCCTTGCAAAACTCCCGGCCAGCGCCATCCTTATTCGGCCCACCGAGCTCGTAAATTGTGCCCATTATTCTGGAATTCCGGTCATTTTTACGGACTTTCGAGCCGCCAATTAATCCCTTTGCCGGACTTATACCGCCTACTGACTCTGATTCTGGTTTTTTCCAATCAGTTCATCGGTAATATCTTCACCGGTCTTTTTTGAAATGATCCGAAATTGTCCGTAATGAAGCCCCTCGCTGCTTTCAACATCAATTGTAATCATGTATTTCAACATAAGTTTTCGGGATCGGTTCCACAAACCATTCACCAAATATTTTTTCATTTCGGGGTTGACGACCAAAGAAATTCTTCGCTCCTTGCGCTGGACCCGAAGCCGCCGAATGGCTTGCTCGATTTTTGCCGTTACCGTGGGGCTGGAAGGCACATACCCGACGCCGTCGCATACGGGACAGGGTTCCAGAAAATCGTAGAGCAGGCTGGGGCGGACGCGCTCCCGGGTCATCTCGATCAGGCCAAATTCACTCAACGGAGCCACGCTTGTTTTCGAGCGGTGTTTTCGAAGTTCCTTTTTCAGCTCGGTGTAGACCTTCATCTTGTTGCGCTCATCGTGCATATCAATGAAGTCAATCACGATAATCCCCCCCAGATCGCGCAGCCGCAATTGGTGGGCAATTTCCTTTACGGCCTCCAGATTGATTTTCAGGGAGCTGTCTTCATGTTCGCCACGGCTGACATATTTTCCGCTGTTTACATCGATGGCCACCAGAGCTTCCGTCTGGTCAACTACAATGTACCCGCCGCTTTTGAGCCAGACCTTTCGCGACAGGCTTTTGTCAATTTCCTTTTCAATATTAAACTCGTCAAAAATAGGTTTCATTCCTTTGTAAAGCTCTACCCGCGGCATCAGGTGAGGAGCCACATCTTTCAGATATCGGATCACCTCTCGATAAAGCTTGCGGGAATCGACAACCACCCGATTTACATCCTGTGTAAACAAATCGCGAATGACGGAGGACACCATGCCCATCTCTTTATAAACCAGAGTGGGTGCTTTTTCCTTTTTGGCCTTTTTCTCGATTTTCTCCCAGGTCCGCAAAAGATTGTCTAAATCCGCTTTCAGAACAGCCTCGTCTTTTTCGGCGGCAGCGGTTCGAATAATCAAACCAAAACCCTCCGGGCGGATTTTGTAGGCAATTCTTTTCAGCCGTTTTCTTTCCCGAAAGTTTTCGATTTTTCGGGACACCCCCACATGATCATAACCGGGAACCAGCACCATAAACCGGCCGGGAATGGATACTTCAGATGTAACCCGCGCCCCTTTTGTGCTGATCGGTTCTTTCGCTATCTGAACCAGAATTTCCTGGCCGGTAACCAGGGGAACCCCCTTGCGGGCCTTCTCCTTTTCCATTGCCTTCCAATAGGCCTCGTCGTCGTCGTCCGAGAGAATGGGCCCGTAACTGTCGAAAAATTCCCCAATATCTGAAAAACGCAAAAACGCATTCTGATCGTGACCGATGTCCACAAATGCCGCCCCCATTCCCTTGATCACATTCTCCACAACCCCCTTGTAAATATCGCCTACCATTCGTTCCTGTTCGGGACGTTCGACAAAAAGCTCCACAAGCTGACCGTCTTCCAGAATAGCAACCCGTGTTCCTGCAATTGTCGTATTAATAATAATTTCTTTCTGCATATTACACTCGTTTTCCCTCTAAGTAGTGACCGATCACCACGAAAAATGGTGACCGCTCATGTTATAAATTCTGGTTTAAAAGCGTCTCTCTTCACAATCCTTTTTCCAAAGAACCACTGCCCAAATGCGCTCACACCTCCATCGGAGTCAATCGTTCTCCATTCCGAACGGCCCAGACACCCGTCCGCAGAACGGTCGATTCCAAAAATAACTCGGGCTGATCCGGAAACAGGACGGAAAAAATCTCCTGCAATTTTACGGTTTGCCCGCTGACAAACTTTGTTTGAATCAGGAGCGTGCGCTCCTTCGCCCGGTATTCCAGAGCCGTTACAAGCGGCCGGATATCGAGGGTTTTCTTCTTTCCCTTGCGAATCCGAACGATGGAGATAGCAGACCGCTCCAAAAATGCCTTTATATCGGGCTCCGCTCCTGCCGGATCTTCCGGCAATTGCACACGATAGGCAGCATCCGTCAAAATAGATGAAATAGGCTCTGTCTTTCCGGAAAGCTTTCGGATTGCTGTAAAAGCAAGTCCTTCGGGCAAAATGGCATTCAGCCGTTCCGGCAAATCCCTGAAATCTTCACCGTACAATTGAACGTCCAGATATTCGGCCAGACTTTCGAAACCCAGCGAAAGCGGCGGACCGGGCGAAATTTTAGGGTGAGGCGAAAATCCCTGCGAAAATACCAGCGGTACCTTCAAGCGGCGAAAGGCGCGCTGTATGACAGTCATCAAATCCAGGTGCCCCAAAAACCGAACCAGTCCCAATTTTTGATAGGCCAGGCGATACCAATGCGGATCGTCAGCGGGCGCATCCCAAGCTGTCTGGATCGCATCAAACGATTCTTCCGCGGGGATCCTATCCTTCCAATGGTAGATGGGATGGCGTGTACGGGCAATAAGAATTTCCTCGGAAGTAGATGCCTTCTCTTTTGTCCCCCGTTTCAAAACTTCCCGGCAGCCGGGGAGATTCATTAATCCACAAAGATTGCAAAGGGCGTATTTGCAATCGGCCGTAATAGCTCCTGAAAAAGCCCGGTCATACTCCTGCTGCAAATATTTCCGGCTAATCCCCCGGGTAATGTGATCCCAAGGAAGCGCCTCATCGGGATTTCGTTCCCGCGTGTAGTGCTGCGGATCGATACCTGTTTCCTGAAATGCTTTTTGCCAGGCTTCCCACTTAAACTGATCCGTCCAGGCATCAAAGGTAGCGCCGTTTTTCCAGGCCTGGTAAATGACCCTTCCGAGTCTGCGGTCGCCTCTGGACAGCACGTCTTCCAACAATGAAACGCGGGGATTTCGGTAACTGACGCGCACATTTCGTCTGGGAAGATTCTGTTTCAGATACCGGATTTTTTCCTCGAACTCCTCGACGGAGTTCTGGGCCACCCACTGGAATGGCGTATGCGGCTTTGGCGAAAATGGCGAAATTGAGATCCGAACGCCTGCGGAACCGAAACGCTTTCCGATTTTCAAGATTTTGTTTGTCAGATCCACAATTCCATCCAGGTCGGCTGTTGTTTCCGTGGGAAGTCCGATCATAAAATAGAGCTTCACCATCCGCCAGCCCTGTTGGAAAGCCGTTTCGACGGCCCTGAGAATGTCCTCTTCAAGCATAAATTTATTGATAACACGGCGCAGGCGATCCGTTCCTGCCTCCGGCGCAAGGGTCAGACCGCTCTTTTTTTCGGCACTCAGGGATTGTAAAAGCTCCGGCGTGATCGTTTCCGGGCGCAAGGAGGGCAGCGACAGGGAAACGTGCCTCCTGGCCAGTTCCTTTTTCAGCGTGAACCAGAGTGCCCCCAGGTCCGAATAATCAGAGGTGGAAAGCGAAACAAGCGACACCTCGTCGTAACCGGTTGCATCCAGGGCTTTTTGAATGGCGTTCACAATTTCCGGATAGGGCCGCTCCCGTGTGGGACGGTAGATGTACCCCGCATTGCAGAACCGACATCCCCGGGTACATCCTCGCATAACTTCTACCGTAAGTCGGTCATGCGTGGTTCGAATAAGAGGAACCACCGGTTTTTCGGGGTAATGGCTGGCACGGAGTTGCGGAAGAATTTGGGCGTGAATTTTTTTTGGGATTTTCTTTAGAACAGGCATCAGTGCCTTAAACACCCCCTTTTCATCATAAAAATCTTTATAAAATCGTGGTACGTAAATCCCTTGAATATCCGCCCATCGTCTTAGAATATCCTCCCGTTTTTCCCGAGACCGCTTAGCCTCCCTGTACACGTCCACCAGCTCGACCGCTACTTCTTCCCCATCCCCGATTACAAAGGCATCCACAAAATCCGCAAGGGGTTCGGGATTATACACGCAGGGTCCGCCTGCAATTATGAGCGGGTCAGAATCTTTCCTTTCCCCGGAAAACACAGGGATGCCGGCCAGATCCAGCGCATTAACCAGATTGGTTGCATGAAGCTCATATTGCATCGTAAAAGCGATGATGTCAAAAGAACAAAGTGTTGATTTCGATTCCTGCGAAAAGAGGGGAATCCCTTCTTTTCTTAAAAATAGCTCAAAATCGGGCCATGGCGAAAAGGCGCGCTCCGCCCAGACTGAGGGCATTTGATTCAAAATGTGGTATAAAATCTGGAAACCTTCGTAGGACATTCCCAATTCGTAGACGTCGGGAAAAACAAGCCCCACACGTACATCAACAGCATTTTCATCCTTCATTACGCTGTTGAATTCATGTCCAATATACCGACCCGGGCGGTCCACCCGTTTGAGAACACCCTCGAGTCTTCTAAAATCAGTTGTCATTAAACCAAGAGTCGTTTCCCCGATCTAAAAGGGAATTTATCATTCATTTATTTTTTACAACTTTCGAATATTCAATTCATTAAATAATCTAATACAATAATTCAAAAAATTCAAGAAGAAGTTTCTTATGTGGCAAAGGAAGACAAAATCCGCGGCGCCTCCAATTAAAACCCTAACACAGTCCGGTCAGAATCTTTCATGGATTCAGACCTATAAGCGCCGGAATCCTCCTCATTTGACATGAGAAATCCTATTTTTACTCGGCAGCCGGAGGGGTAAACACCCGGGTTCCCAGTTCCCGGTCCATCATAAAGAGACCATGCCCGGAATCGCCCAATCGTTCCAGATCCTGAACAATTTTGGAAGCCGTCGCTTCTTCTTCCACCTGTTCGTTTATAAACCATTGCAGTAATACCACAGCCGGATAATCATTTTCTTCCTGGGCAATTTTGTAAAGCTGATTGATTTTTCCGGTAATAAACTGTTCGTGCTTATAGGCCGCCCTAAAAATATCCAGCGGAGTTTCCCAATTTTTCCGGGGCTTGGATAGGTCTTTAAGATCAACCTGGCCATCCCGTTCGTGGATAAAGTCGAAGAATTTTGCGGCGTGTGCTAATTCTTCCTGGGTCTGAATTTTCATCCAGTTGGCCATTCCGTCAAATCCGGTTTCATGCAAATGAGCCGCCATGGCATAGTACAAATAGGCCGATTCCAGTTCTAATTTAATTTGCTCGTTAATTGCTTCCTGCACTTTTTTATCAATCATGTGAACCTCCTGTAAAATTTTTAAAGTTTGATTACATCCCCTGACAAACTCACTCCGACTTTCAATGTTGTGCTATTTTGGGGAGCAAAAGGGTTGAATTGATCAGAATCATTCTTATTTTTAATATACAGAAATTACCTGACACCCGCAAGATTTTTTATTCCAGATCAAGAAATTTATCTGGCGCAGTCGAGGATAACATCTTTTTCGATCAGACTCAGGCATCCTTAAAGTAATTTTTGAATTCGGATTCGGCTTTTCAGACACACACCTCTTCCCCTTCATAAAAAAAGCCACGTCCTCAATGAGTCACGTGGCTTTTTGAAAACTAATAAGGGGTGTTTTTTGCTATTCCTTCATCACTTGAACGAGCTCGGTAACCATCTTTTTGGCGTCACCAAAAAGCATCATGGTCTTTTCCTCGTAAAACAGCGGGTTGTCCTCCCCGGCGAATCCCGGAGACAGGCTTCGTTTGATAATCATAACGGTTTGCGCCTGGTCCACATTCAGAATGGGCATCCCGTACAGAGGGCTATCCTTTTTATAACGCGCCACAGGGTTGATCACATCATTGGCTCCAATCACGAGCGCCACATCCGTGTTCTGAAAATCGTCGTTGATTTCCTCCATCTCCACCAAAAGCTCGTAAGGAACATTGGCTTCCGCCAGAAGCACGTTCATGTGTCCCGGCATGCGGCCGGCGACCGGGTGAATGGCGAAACGCACTTTTTTACCGCGATCGATCAGAATTTGGGCCAGTTCCGCAAGAACGTGCTGCGCCTGAGCCACAGCCAAACCGTAACCGGGAACAATGATAACAGACTGGGCACGATCCAGAATAACGGCGCCATCTTCGGCTGTATAGCGGGTCACCGTTTTTTGTTCACCGCCCACTGCGCCGCCGCCTCCCTCGCTGCCAACAGCCGCAAATAAAACATTGGTCAACGAACGGTTCATGGCTTTACACATGAGGTCTGATAAGATGATTCCGGAAGCCCCTACCAGAGCACCGGCAACAATTAGTACATTATTCTGAAGGGCAAACCCGGTAAAAGCCGCTGCCAACCCTGAATACGAGTTGAGGAGTGAAATAATAACGGGCATATCCGCTCCGCCAATCGGAATAACACCCAGGACACCCAAAAAGGCGGATAGGATCACAATGGCCAGGAGCAACCCCCACAGACTCCAGTTCAGCATGATAAAAACAGACAAGACAATAATGGCGATTAAAATCAGAGCATTGACCACCTGCTGCATTTTGTAAACAATGGGGGCACCCCGCATAATGCCCTGTAATTTTGCATAGGCAATAAGACTGCCAAAAAAGGTTATCGTCCCTACAAACAAACTCAGAATCAATGCAATGGCAATATCGATTCGGGGCTCTCCGGCCATTCTGGAGTATTCGGAAAACGCCACTAATGCGGAGGCCCCGCCTCCAAATCCATTAAACATGGCCACCATCTGAGGCATCTGGGTCATTTTTACGACTTTCGCCCAGTAAAGCCCGATGGCCGTTCCCACAACTAAACCGATAATAATATATGTAAAATCAATAATTTGTTTATCAAATAGCGTCATGATAATGGCAAGCAACATGCCCACTAAAGCTAACTGGTTTCCTCGGCGGGCTGTTTTAGGTGAGCTGAGCAGCTTCAATCCAAGAATAAAAAATACAGCAGCCAACAGGTAGACCAGATTAGTTATCGTTTCCATAGTTAAGTTCCCTTATTTATTCTCAAGTTAACGTTCCATAATTATCGAACGAGTACACCTGAACCATTTCGAGGAAGACTATTTCTTTTTCTTCTTATCCTGCTTAAACATCTCAAGCATCCGGTCGGTTACCTTGAATCCGCCGACCACATTGATGGTAGCAAAAATAACCGCCAATGTACCCAAACCGGTGCTAAGTGCCGTCATACCCGCTCCGGCACTGATGAGTGAACCCACCAGGGTAATACCCGAAATCGCATTGGAACCGGACATGAGGGGAGTGTGCAAAAGCGGCGGAACCTTCGTAATCACCTCAAATCCCACAAAAATGGCTAACACAAAAATAGTCAGCGATGTGACAAGTGATGCGCCCATTATTTCTTACCTCCGGATTCTAATAAATTCTTAACAAAATCGTTGACAATTTCACCATTAAACGTGATGCAGGCTCCCTTGGTAATTTCATCCTCAAAATTAAGGCCTGCCTCAGGATCCTTGTAAAGATGCTGGAACAAATTGGTCACATTCTTCGAATACATCTGGCTGGCATGAATGGGAACCGTAGCCGGTAAATTGACGGCTCCGTAGATAAACACATTGTGTTTTTCCACCATTTTTCCGGGCTCGGTCAACGCACAATTTCCACCCTGTTCGGCAGCCAGATCAACGATCACAGAACCTGCCGGTAATTTTTTCACCATTTCTTCCGTAATCAGCAGGGGAGCTTTCTTGCCAAATATTTGCGCCGTTGTAATGACGGCGTCCACCCTGGGAAATCTCTGGCCAATAACCTCCTGCTCTCTCTTTAAAAATTCTTCCGGCTGTTCCTTGGCATAGCCGTCTTTCGTTTCAACATCTTCCAAAACCTCCATTTGGACAAATTGGGCTCCCAGACTTTCGACCTGCTCCCGAACGGCCGGCCGGGGATCAAATGCCTCCACTTTAGCACCTAATCTTTTGGCCGTCGCAATGGCCTGAAGACCCGCCACCCCTACGCCCAAAACCAGAATCGTGGCCGGGGGAATGGTCCCTGCAGCGGTCATCATCAGTGGAAACATCTTTCCCAATTGGTTGGCCGCAATTAAGACCGACTTGTAGCCCGCAATTGTGGCCATCGAACTTAAGGCGTCCATGTTCTGGGCCCGGGAAATCCGCGGTACAAACTCCATCGCAAACGCCGTGATTTTGCGCGCGGCCAGTTTCCGAATGGCCTCCTGATTGTATACCGGGGATAGAAACCCAATAAAAGCCGCTCCTTCTTTTAACATTTCCGCTTCATGTTTTCCCGTCACCGGATGCTCCTTCGGCGGTTGAATCTTGAACAACAAATCGACCGACTGGTAGAGCTCTTCCGGATCCTTTACAATGACAGCACCTGCTGACGTATAATCTTCATCCGAAAAAAACGCTCCTTCTCCCGCCCCCGCCTGTACAAAAACCTCATGCTGATTTTTCGTCAATACGGAAATCATGGAAGGGATAACGGCGACCCGCGTCTCACCCTTCACTATTTCCTTTGGAATTCCGACTTTCAATGTTACCTCCTTTTGATCACATGGGGTTCACTTTTGTTGGTTCATGCGCTTTTATTTTTAGGTAAATCATGCAAACAAATCCTAAAAAACTTAAATCTTTTCTCAATAAAAGTCAAGTCTTTTTTTTAACATAAATTTACTTATAACTCCGTTAATTTTCAATGACTATAGCATATCTATAGCAATTGATATAGATTCTCTTTACTATCTTACGTCCTGATTATTGTGACCACTAAAAAAACAGAGGTGTTTTTTTACGGAAAATTAATCCTTGCTGGCAATGATTTCTGCCGCCCGCTCGCCACTCAAAACCGCACTTTCAATCGTATCCGGAAGACCGGTTCTTGTCCACCCGCCTGCCAAAACCATATTTTCAATCGGCGTTTTCGGATACGGCCGCATGGCATCCAGTCCGGGGTAACACAAGGCAGTGGCCCGGTTCTCTTTCACGACCACAACGTGCAGAATGGCATCCGGGTTAAAATCGGGGCGCAATTTCCTGAAATCGTCCGTAATTTTCGATATCAGTTCTTCTTTGCTTAAACGGATTTCCTTCTCCGCACCGCTAATGGTTACGCTAAACCCGTAGCCTTCCCACGAGATGTCCCTCTGGATGGCATTCATGTTGAAAATCCACTGACTGGTTCCTCCCACAAACGCCAGAAATTTCTCCGAAAAAAGGGGTTCCTTCAGGTAAAAATAAACACTCACAATCGGGGTAAACAGGATTTCTTTTGGAAGAATACGACTCAATATGGGCCGGGGAAGCCATTTCTTCAGACCGTCGGGCGGAACGGCAAGGACGAGATGGTCAAACTCGCGGAAAGAGGTATTTTTTAGCCGCAATGCGACCGCCCGGTCATTCCTCAGGCGGATCCCCACAATCGGCTCGTATGTGTAAATCCGAACCCCCTTATTTTTCAAATAGGTCTCAGCGGGCGCTCCAAAGGTATCTTCAAAACGGGCCGTCACAAATCCAAGCCGTGAATTCTGCTGCTCAGACAAAAAAGCACGCTTCAATACGCGAAAAAACGGTAAAAAACTGACGACCTTAGGGGAAGCGTTCAGAGTTGCCAGACACAAAATCTCCCAAAAATAGCGGATTGACGCCTGCGTCTGTTTGTTCCGGGTTAACCACTCAAAAACCGTAACAGAATCCAAATCGGGTGTTTCTTTTAATTGTTGCAGCTTTAGGAAAGCGGCTGCAATTCGGAGCTTATCCTTTGGGGACAGCCATTTAAACCGGAATAATCCTGCAGCAAGGTGGAGTTTTCCCCACATTGGAAACGACCGCAGGGTGGCCCGTCCGAATTGGGGACTAAACATAACGGTCTTTAAAAAGGGTTGGAAGTCAATATGGGAAGCGGAACCGATGGTTTTCAGGAATCGCCGGGTTGAGTGGTAGGCACCAATGAGCAGGTGGGGTCCGTTGTCGATGGTCCAGCCCGTTTGAGGATGTTGAAAGGAAAACAGGCGCCCGCCGAGAAAGGGTCGTTTTTCGAACAGGGTAACGGCATCCCCTTTTGCCTGAAGGTGAACAGCTGCAGAGAGACCGGCCAGTCCCCCGCCGACAATGGCCACCCGTTTTGCCACTATTTTCGACCCAGTTTAATCTTAAACCAGGTTTTCAGAGCAATTCCAATCTTTTGGAGCTTGGAAATGCGGGGGTCGGTTCGAAACACATCAAAACCGGCCTTGGCCATTTCCTGCAAAATCCGGAAATAAATATTTTTCATGATTTCGGCTGTGGCAAGCAAACTACGATCCTCCGGAGGAATCAATTCCGCAGCCCGTTCGTAGAAATAAACAGCCCGCGCGGCTTCGTATTCCATCAACCGAATAAATGAAGGCAGATACTGGCCGTCAAACAAATCCTTTTCCGAAACCTTAAACCGCTCCAGGTCTTCTTTCGGAAGATAAATTCGCCCCCTTTGTGCATCTTCCTTTACATCGCGCATAATGTTGGTGAGTTGAAGAGCAATGCCCAGGTTTTTGGCATATTCGCGGGTGCGTTCATTTTTGTAGCCAAAAATTTCAATTGAAATGAGTCCTACAATCGAGGCTGCCCGGTACGCGTACTGGTAAAGATCATCGAAGGTTTCGTACCGGGTAATAGACAAGTCCATTTCCATTCCGTCGATGAGTTCATCAAAATAGGATTTTGGAATGCTGAACTTTTTGACCACATCCTGCAAGGCGACCAAAATGGGGTGGTAAACCTCCCCATGGTAACAGTGATTCAAAGAACGCCGCCATTTCTTAAAAAGCTCCCGTCGGTTTGTAATGCGGTCGTCGTCGGCCAGATCGTCGCTGTAACGACAAAAGGCATAAACCGCATAAATAGCCAGGCGTTTTTCCTGTGGCAGGAAGAGAAAGGCGTAATAAAAATTCTTAGCGTGATTTTTGGTCAGGTTCTTGCAGTATGCGTACGCATCTTTTAAAGAGATTTTCCGCCTGGTTCGAAATTCCGCCAGCAGATCAGGATTTACAGCCATTTTTCCCTCGCTTCACACGCCACCATTCCCTTAAAAATAGGCGTCCTTGTTCTTTTTTGGAAAGAGCCGGGCGTTTATTCAGTACATCATAATTCTGTTTTTCAATTTTATTCAGAATAGCTTCGCCTCCGGCCATAAAAAGACAAATATCCAGCAAAATATCTTTCTGTAAAAGATGGACTAATTTCTTGCCTTTTTCAAATATTTTTCGCGTTCGATCGACTTCAAACTGCACCAATGTACGAAAATTCTCAGAAAAATGTTTTAGAAAAATATCCTTTTCCGAAACACCGAATCTCTCAAGGTCCTCAAGGGGGATGTAAATCCTATTTTTGGCTGCATCGCGACTCACATCCTGCCAGAAATTGGTTAATTGCAGCGCTGTACAAATGGCATCCGAATAGGGCAAAAGCGACGGGTCATTGTAGCCAAAAATGTACAGAAATAATTCACCAATGGGATTGGCCGAATTTCGGCAATAGGCCAGAACCTCGTCAAACGTGTCATACCGATTTTTAACCCGGTCCTGTTTGAATGCGGCCAGCAACCGCTGAAAGGTCTCAATGGGAATGTTAAACTCACGTATGGTTCGGGAAAGCGCCGCAAAAACAGGCGTCCGGACATGTCCATTGTAGCAGGCTTCTAACTGATGTTCATAGGCTTCAAGAGCCTCAAGGCTTTCGTCCGTGTCCGTAATTTCATCTGCCAGATCATCCCCAATGCGTGCAAACGCATAAATATTGTAAATGTGCTGCCGTTTTTCCTTTGGAAGAAAAATTGACCCGACAATAAAATTTTCGTAGTGGGTCACCGCAAGGTCTCGCGTAAAGGCTTCCGCCTCCGCAAGCGATGAATTCAACTGATTTCCAAAAATAGGGGCCTTTTTAAAAATGTCTGCTTCTTTATTCAAAACAATTCACTTATTTCAAGATATTTTTTACAAAATTGAGTGCTTTCTCAGCAATTAAAACGGCTTTCTCACAAATCTCCAAATCCGGTTCGTAGTAAGGCAGAGCACTACCAAGAGGATATTTTGATGGGAGATAAATTGAATCCAAAAATTCGCATTCCTCATCTGAAATATTAATCTCAATTTCCTCTTTCGCCAATAAATTCCTTAACTCAAAAATACTGTGCGTCTTTTTGAATTTTAAGGTTTTCTGAATTAAAAGTGCTTTCAGTGCTTTTTCAACACATTGTTGAACATTCTGAAGACACGGATTAAAAAGCTTGCTATTTAGTAATATTTTTGCTGATTCAAAATTCTCTTCGGAATACTTCAACCATAGTCTACTTTCTTCTTTCATAAATCAGTTCTCCACCCTCGATTTCTGAGAGAAATGAACTTTTAAGGGGTTCTGATCGAATAGGAATAACATCTAAAGAAATTTTCTTCGCAATCATTCGCATTAATTTCCGATATTTTAAAGCCAGACTTAGATAGGATTTTTGACTATTTTGAAAAATAGCAATATCAATATCATTAGGGTTTTCAGAATTCAAGAATGAGCCGAATATAATAATCCTTTCTACCTCCTTTTCGGCAGAAAGGATATCTTTTATCTCTTTCTTTATTTCTTCTTTTTTTCTTCTCGTCATTTTCATTTCAAACCCATTACGTGTACTTCCCTTTTGCGATTTTGCAGTATTTGCGACGAATTCCTGAGGCCAAATCCCCGGAAACCGGCCGTTTCCGGGGACTGCAACGATCACTAAATCACACCCAGTTCCTTGCCAATTTTCGCAAATTTGTCGGCGCCGTAATCCAGGTCGTCTCTGGAATGGCTGGCGGAAATCATCACACGAATCCGGGCTTTGCCTCTGGGTACCGTCGGGAACGCGATGGATTGGGCAAAAATATTTTCTTCTTCAAACAACCGCTTGCTCAATTCAGAGGCCATTTTCTCATCGCCGATCATAACCGGTGTAATGGGCGTTTGACTGAAGCCCAGATCGAAGCCAAAATCGCTCATTTTGGCCTTAAAATAGTTGGCATTATCCCACAGTTTTTCTACTAATTCACCGGATTCCTGCAGGATATCCACAGCCGCTATACAGGCAGCTACATCCGGCGGTGTAACGGCGCTGGAAAACAGGAAAGGCCGGGCTTTTTGATGGAGATAATCGACGATAAGCTTTTTACCGGCCACATAGCCTCCCACAACACCAAAGGCTTTCGACATGGTTCCGACCTCGATATCCAATTTCCCGTGCAGACCGTAGTGATCCGCAATACCGCGGCCGGCATTCCCCAGCACGCCTTCGCCGTGGGCATCGTCCACCATGGTGATCACCCCGTAGGGTTCGACTACTTCCAGTAATTTGTCCAGAGGAGCAATATCGCCATCCATGCTGAAAACACCGTCCGTGACCAGCAATTTCTTGCCCGGATGATCTTTGTAAGCCTCCAACTGTTCTTTCAGCGAGTTGGGATCACAATGGTTGTAACGCACAATTTTCGCCCGCGAGAGGCGGCATCCGTCAATAATGGAGGCGTGATTAAGCTCATCGGAAAAAATCAAATCATCCTTTCCGACCAGAGCGGGAATGGTGGCAAGATTGGTGTTAAATCCCGATTGAAAGGAGATGGCTGCTTCCACATTTTTAAATTTTGCTAATTTTTCCTCAAGCGTGGTGTGAAGCGCCATTGTACCGGCAATAGTTCGAACAGCCGCCGGCCCCACACCATAACTGTCAATGGCCTTTTTAGCCGCATCTCTCAATCTTGGGTCATTTGCAAATCCCAGATAATTATTGGAGCATAAATTCAGCACCTTTTTCCCATCAACCACAATCCACGCCCCCTGAGGACTCCCGATCGTCCGAATGGTGATGTAGGTGCCCGCCTGTTTTAACGCCTCCAAATCCTGTTCAATGAAATCCAATTTTCCCATGTGACCTCCCTGAGTATTAAGACCGTTTCTGAAAACGCCAGCATCATCTGAAATGCCGGATAGGTTCAATTCATTCCAATCAATCGACTAAATTACGCAAAAAACGAAAAGAAATTCAAGACATTTTTTGCATTTTTATTGCATAACCCTTCCCAAAAATCCATTGGATTGATTAAGTTTTTTGATCCAAAAGTTTCCGGATCGTCCACGCCACCAGATTAACGGAATACGGTTTGCCGATGAAGTGAACCCCGGGGTCCAAAACCCCGCGGTGAGCAATATGATTGTCGGTATATCCGGAGGCGAAAAGAATCTTCAGATCAGGGTAAATTTTCTGCAACGCTTCGGACAATTCTTTTCCGTCCATATGAGGCATGATAACATCGGTAAACAGCAAATCAATCCTGGGATTCTCCCGTTTCACCAGATCCAGAGCATCCTGACCATTCGTTGCCAGCAGAATTTTGTATCCCAGTTTTTCCAATCCCCGCCGAATAAAATGGCGAACTTCGGGTTCATCCTCAACAATCAGCAGCGTTTCATTTCCCCTCAAGGCATTCTGATCCGGGATATTTGCATCATCAGATGCGACTTCATTGCTGGTACACGGCCAATAAATTTTGAAGGTCGTTCCTTCACCGGGCTCACTGTAAACGAAAATACTCCCATTATTTTGTTTGACAATTCCATAAACAGTAGAAAGCCCAAGGCCGGTCCCTTTTCCCACCCCTTTTGTTGTAAAAAACGGCTCAAAAGCCTTGGAGGCCGTTTCCCGGTCCATTCCGACTCCCGAATCACTCACAGCCAACAAAACATGTCTCCCGGTGTAACTGCCGACATGCGTCTGTACGTAAGACTCATCCAGAAATCGATTTTTTGTTTCGATTGTGATTTTTTTCTCTTTCCCGACCATGGATTCTTCCTGAACGGCATCTCTGGCATTTAAAACCAAATTTACCAGAATTTGTTCAATCTGTCCGGGATCGGCCTCAATCGGGCAGACCGTCTCATCCAGCACAATTTCCAGACGAACATCTTCACCGATTAAACGGCGGAGCATTTTCGAAGAATCTGAAATAATGGTATTAATATTTACAATCTGCGGTTGAATCACCTGTTTTCGGCTAAAAGCCAGCAATTGACGGGTCAGATCCGCGGCCCGTTTCCCCGCCTTTAATATTTCGACGACATCATCCCGGATCGGATTCTGTTCATCCATATCCATCAAAATCATTTCCGAATAGCCATTAATCGCTGTCAGAAGATTATTGAAATCGTGCGCCACCCCTCCCGCCAATTGCCCTACTGCTTCCAATTTCTGGGATTGATGAAGTTGTTCTTCCAGTTGCCGTTCCTTGGTAATATCCCGTTTAACCGCGGCATAATTAATGATATGCCCGTGCCGATCCTTTACCGGGAAAATTGTGGCATCTTCGTAGAACAGACTTCCGTCCTTTTTTCGATTGATAAATGTTCCGTGCCAGATTTGGCCTGATGTGATTGTCCGCCATAAATTGGCATAAAATTCATCTTCTTGTTTGCCGCTTTTAAGTATATTCGGATTCTTGCCAGCCACTTCTTCCCGGGAATAGCCGGTTAACCGCTCAAAAGCCGGATTTACGTACTCGATGTTACCATCCACATCCGTAATGACAACGGCCTCACTGGCCTGTTCAATAACCGAAGCCAGCTGGCGGATCTGTTTATTGATCTTCTTTTCTTCGGTAATATCACGGGTTACTGAAATAACACACAAGCGGTTGTCAAGTTCAACCAGCCGGGCGGAAAGGGAGCCTGTGCGAATGTCGCCCGTTCTCACCCTGAAAGAGGCTTCGTAATTGCGGACTTCACCGTTCCTTTTTATTTTTCTGACAAATTCATTTTGTTCTTTATCCGACACCCAAATTCCCAGATGCTTGATCGGTTTGCCCACAATTTCATCCCGCGTGAAACCGGTTAATTGTGTAAATTGATCATTTATTTCCAGATAAATACCATTCTTCAATTCATTAATACTGATCGCATCGGGACTGGTTTGAAAGATCGTCCGGAAACGGAGTTCACTTTCTTCCAGGGCGGCCAGCGCCTTCCTCTGTTCCGAAATGTCCAGAGCAAACGCCACGACAACATCCTGGCCTTTGTGTTTTCCTTTGTTTAGGCGGACAATCTTGGGAAAAATCTCCCCATTTTTTCGTTTCCCCCAGAATTCAAATTGCTGGGGTTCCCCTTCAAATGCCCGTTGCACCATTTTTGCCACTTTTGTCAGATCATTTTTGCCGGGAGCCGAAACAAATTCAGGGGTCTTGCCGAGGAAATGATCCCTTGGGTATCCGTACATCTTTTCCGCTGCTGGATTCACGTCCAGAAAGCGTCCTTCACGATCCTGGATATAAATGGCATCCAGTGCATTTTCGAAAATACTCCGATATTTCTCCTCGCTTTCACGCAGTGCCTGCTTAATATCCGCCTCTCGTTTTTTTCTGCGCAGGGAATCAACGGCGAAGGCCAGATCCCGGCTGAGCTCCGACAGAAGGTCTACCTCTTCCGAATCGAATCCGTCAGGGAGGGTTGAGTACACATTAAGCACCCCGTAGAGCTCGTCGTCAATTATAATGGGAAAGGCTGCACTGGAATGGTAGCCCCGTTTGAGGGCTTCGCTGCGCCAGGGCTTGTAACGCGGATCGTTTAAAATGTCCCTCATCACGAACGGCTTGCGTGTTTTTACGGCCATTCCCGTGGGCCCCTGGCCACTCTTCGAATCATCCCAACGAATAGTGATTGCATTTAAATAGCTGGTATCTTTTCCAGAGGCTGCTACAGGAATCACACGTTGATCTTTTAAAGAAATACGGCCAATCCAGGCCAACGGGAAATCCCGGACGCGGGTGAGAATACTGCAGGCCTGCTCGAGAACCGTTTTTTCATCTTCGGCGCGAACAATCAACTGATTGATGTCACGAATGGAACGCAAAACGCGATTAAGGTGGTGAATGCGCTTTTCTGCCTCCCGGCGCTGAGATATATCGTGAAAAACAAGCACTGCGCCCAGGATGTTCCCCTTATCGTCCCGAATGGGGGCACCGCTGTCATCGATGGGGAAACGTGCACCGTCTCTGCGAATCAGTGTGGTATGATTGGCCAATCCCTCCACAATTCCCTCTTTCAAAACGCGTGTGATGGGATTCGGCGCCGGCTGGCCGGTTATCTCGTTTACAATATTAAAAATCTCAAATATCGGTTTGCCAATGGCTTCGGTTTCAAACCACCCTGTCAGGGTTTCGGCTGTTCCATTCATGAAAATAACCGAGGCATTTACATCCGTGGCAATTACCGCATCACCGATACTTTTTAGGGTTGTGGTTAACCACTCACGATTCCCCCTGACATTTTCCTCAATTTTCCGTTTAAAAAGAGCTTGTTCAATCGCCGATTTCAGTGCGCGCTTTTCAAACGGCTCTGCAAGAAAGGCGATCGGTTCGATCCACTTGGCCTGTTCAATAATTTTGAGATTTTTTTCCGATACCAAAAAAATAATGGGCATCGCGTGGAAATTTCTGATCAGAGATGCGGCTTTTATGCCGTCTATCTTGCTCATCAAGCGCGCAGAAATAACGATTAAATCGGATTGAACCGTTTTTAACCCTTTCAGCGCGTCCTGTTCGGTCTGGTAAATCGCAGGCACCTGGTGTCCCAATTGGGTCAACTTTTCCTGAAGAATATGTGCAAGGTCAGGATTTGAGAGAATGAGAGGAATGCTTAAATTCATACGAATGTTCCTTTTTTGATGTCCCCCGGACGGGACATATAAAACAAAATTATGCCATTGTTTCAAAGAGAAAAAGGAGCAGAGAGTTTGTTTTCCATTGCTTTAATAGATTTCGGAGTCAGAAACAAGGATTTGTTTAAGGTAAAGAAGATTTATTAAGAAATAAATCCGATTATAAATTAATAATCTCTAACAAGATATGCAAGTCCTTTTTCGGAGTGTTATTTTCTGCCGCGGACAGTCAGAACACCCGGGTGGCTCCTGTGGGCCGAATGGACACATTTAGAACCGAATTTTCTCCAAAAACCGATTCCATTCGGGCGGTGTAATCCGGTACCCATTTTTGCGGCAAAAAGGTCAGAATCGTACCGGCGAATCCCCCGCCGTGAACCCGGCAGGCCCCTTCACCCCTTTTTTGAATAAAATCCTCCGACAAGGCCAATGCCAGGGCCAGACTTTGTTCCCCGGGATTTCCGGACGGGGTAACATTTTGCAACCACTTCCAGGATGAATTCCCGGATTCGGTTACAAGCCTTAGAAATTTCCCAAAATCCCCCGAATCCAGCGCTTGAATCTGCCGGGTCACGCGATCATTTTCCGCAAAAAAGTGAAAGGCCCGCAAGAGGGCGCGGTCACCCACCCGTTTTCGCAGAATCTCTGCCTGAGAAAAGACCTCTGCTTCAGAGACATCCCTTAAAAAGGCCTTTCCAAAAAAACGGGCAACGGCCTTCATTTCCTCAGGGATAGTTGCGTAATCGATCGTGAGATCCGCGTGACTGCTTCCCGTATTCACAAGCAAGAGGCTGTACCCGAAGCCATCCAAATCGAAATGCAGTCGTGTCACTTCCGGCTCTTCCGGATTCTGGAAATCAATGGCTACAATTCCACCCACGGCCGATGCCGTTTGATCCATTAGCCCGCACGGCTTACCAAAAAACACATTTTCAGCAAACTGCCCCATGGCGGCAATTTTTTCCGGTGGAATTTCCCCTGAATTGTACATTTCATTCAGGATGGTTCCGATAAGCACCTCGATGGCTGCCGATGAGCTCAAGCCTGAACCCGGCAAAACGTCACTTGAAACAACGGCCCGGAAGCCTCCGATCTTGTGTCCCGTCTCCACAAATCGCGCGGCAATGCCCCGAATGAGGGCAGAGGTGGTACCCCGTTCGGCCGTAATCGGATCCAGCCGGGCAAGATCAACCACAAATGCCTCGGGATAACCGTCTGAAAAAAGGACGATCTTGTTTTCGGGAAACTCCCCTGCAGCCGCTACGGCATCCAGATTGACACTGGCCGCCAGTACTTTTCCATGGTTATGATCCGTGTGATTTCCGCCAAGCTCCGTTCGGCCGGGTGCACTGTAAAAACTCACGCGATCTGTCCCAAAGAGCCGGGTGTAGGTGTCCAATATTTTTTTAAAGCGTCTGACCTGTTTTTCAATCTCTGTTTCGGCCGTGCCGTAAAGTTGCGATAATGAATCCCGCATCTCACGGGAAAATACCGTCTCTTTTTGTTCGGGCATCTTCGCAATATCCTCTATTGGACCCATTTCACACCATGCTCGGCTTCAAAAACCTCACCCGGTTCCAGAACAATTAACCCATCATGGTTATTAAACGCGTTTGTAGCACAGGTCATCGGTTCAATTGCAATGGACCGGCGATTGGGAGGGATAAAAACCACCATGAAATTGTATTTGCGGGGACCGGTTTCCTGCCACACCCGAAGGGTCACGTTTTCCTGCGGGTCTATCAGATCGGCAGCGGCTACGCCTTCGGTTTCAGGCAATTTAAATACCGTATCCAATTGAGAGGTGCCAATCCGGGCAGCCTGTGTAAAACGATTGTCGATTTCTGTTTCCCCGTTCGGAACCATCCGATCCGTGAGACGCAGTTTTTTGCTGGCTGGAAGTTTCAAGAACAATTCATCCGGTGGCCGGTTCAGCCGAAAATACGGGTGCCATCCGTCTCCAAAAGGAAGGGGTTGAGTGCCGCTGTTTTTTACCCGGGAATGAATGATAAACTCGTGATTCTCGGTCAGCGTGTAGGTTAGTCCAACGGAAAACCTGAAAGGGTATCCCGGGTACTCGCCGGTGTAATCAAAGGCCAACTCCGCCACGATTCGATCACTTAGGGAACGAATCGATTTCTCCTCTAAGGGTTGATTGTAAAAAAAGCCGTGAATGGCATTCTGCCTTGCCGGTTCCGTAATCGGCAATTGGTACTTTTTTCCATTAAACTTGTAAATGCCGTCTAAAATCCGATTCGGAAACGGAATGAGTCTTCCGCTTTTCATAAACTTATTTTGAATCATTTCCTCAGCGGAAGAAAATCCATCGATAACCGAGATCGTTTTTCCATTTTTTCTGAGGACGAGTTCATTTACATTCCCCCCAAATCCGGGAACAAACGCAACGAATTCTTTCGTTTCTCGATTGATCAACCGGATTCGGGTAAATGTTCCGAATCGCTCTTTTTCCCAACCAAACATATTCAGCACCTCAACCGTGGAGAATTAAACTCTTTCGTCTTTCTGATCAAGAAATCCGAGATTTGGGACCGCTTTGAATTTCAGAGATCGCCCTCGGTTCTACGCCTCAATTTCCGCATTGCACTTTCATTTTTTTAGGGGTGCCATCGGCGAATGAATGCCTGATCCGGCTGAACCACGCTTTTTCAGCGAATCCAGCGGGGCTAATCGAAACGCAGGGTTTTCCGCTACCTGATGTTCCCGGTTCATAATGGCTTCCATTTCGCGCACAATCTCCGGGTGTTGATTGCCACATTGTGACGTTCCTGTACATCATTTTCGAGATTGTACAGTTCAAGTTTTAAATTCCCTTTTTTGATATTTCGCCGAATTCCTTTCCATTTTCCCATACGAACAGCTGGCTGGTACCATGAATGCAAGATCTTTTAAAAATGTACGCCTGTCCATCTTTAATCTCCTGTAAAAACGCAGAAAAGAATAGATTTCAAAATTTCTTCACGAACACATTAACGTGCCATACCGGAGAACTGAAAAAAAGACTCTTCCTATCGAAAGATGAAAAACCCTTTATTTACCGCTCCGCCCGGTAATGAATGTACGCCGGAATCAGAAAAAGCAACCCCCCGACCAACATGATGGCTCCCCACCACAGGTTTGGATTTCTCAGACCCCACCAGAGATGTTGATGGACAAGCGTTACCGGTGTTTGATTTTGGGGATGAAACAAATAATTAACTCCCGTGAGGGTAACCATTAACCCCAGAACCGTCAACATAAGACCTACAAAAAACCAAATGGATAACATTTTCTTCTCAGACATTTTTAGTCTCCTTAAGTGAAACAATCAAAACGACTTCAAACAAACTTATTTTTACCAGAAGAGCAGATTTAGTACAACCAGGATAATCAGAGAAAAAACGGCAACAACGGCCGGCTTTTTGTAAAAGGGAGCGTCCTCTTCCTTTGCAATCGGTGTCATTCGTTTCACAAGGCCCACCAGTTCCTCCCTGGGTCGCGGTTTTGTAAAAAAGCTTACGATAATGGTTACGCTAAAACAAATCAACCAGGCCCACCAGGCACGCCAGAAATTGGCTGCCATGGGACTGGCATTATTTGACAGGGTGATTAGCGAGCGGGAAATGAGATCAAATTTCACCAGGATAAACAGGGTAAAAGAAGAAACCATCCCTGCCACCAATCCCCAGAAGGCGCCATTGGGCGTAATCCAGACCACAAACATTCCCAAAAGCATGGTTGCAAACAAAGGAGCATTGACCCACGAGAAAATCGCTTGCATGTAGTCCATAATGCTGGGAAAGGATTTTGCCCAATACGCAGTGACGATGCTGATGAGAATACCTGCAATGGTGGCCACCCGTCCCATCCAGACGTAATGCTTGTCGGAGGCATTCTTTTTAATGACCGATTTGTAGATATCGTAGGTCCAGACGGTATTAAATGCGCTGATGTTTCCGGCCTGTCCGGCCATAAATCCGGCCAGCAGGGCCGTTACCCCAAGGCCAATCAGACCCTCCGGATAGTACCGCGCCAGAAGCATGGGCAGAGCCGAATCGTAGCGGACCTGTCCGTTATCAACCAATAATTTAAAGCCGCTGCTGGGGTCACGTGCAAGCACCCAGGCAATCAGCCCCCCCATAATGACAATAAAAGGAAGCGCCATTTTAAAGAATGAAGCAATGACCGGAGTCATTCGTGCAGAACGCAGATTTTTGGCTGAGAGGGCACGCTGGACCACCAAAAAATCAGTCGTCCAATAGCCAAATGAAAGAACAAATCCCAACCCCAGAACAATTCCCATCCAGGTCACGTGCATGCCATTCAGTGAGGGATCGGCAGAAGTGGACCAGAGTTTTCCCATGGAATCGGGAATTCGTGCAAAAATGGCCTTCCAGCCCCCTATTTCAATCAACCCCATAATTGATGCCAGCATCAGGCCAAACCAGATCAGGAAAAACTGAATGATCTCCGTAAAAATAGCGGACATTAATCCGCCCATAGTCACATAAGCGGCTACCGTTACAGCCGATGCCCACATGCAGGCGTCCCAGTTCCACCCCAAAAATGTCCGCAGGACAAGGGCCATGGCGTACAGATTAATCCCAGAGACCAGGAGCGTCATCAGGGCAAAGGAAATCGCATTCAAGACCCGGGTTTTTTCATCAAATCGGAGTTTTAAATATCCGGGAACCGAGTGGATTTTACTGCTGTAGTAAAAGGGCATCATGTAAACAGCCAGAAAAAGCATGGCGGGAATGGCCCCAATCCAATAAAAATGCGCGACGTACATGCCATACTCGAAAGTGTTTCCTGTCATTCCGAGCAGCTCCAGGGCACCCATATTGGCACTCAGGAAAGCGAGTCCGGCAATCCATGAGCTGTTTCGGCGTCCCGCCAGGAAGAAATCTTCTCCTGTGCTGGTAAATTTTCGCAGATAAATTCCAATGCCAATAACGAAAACAAAATAGAGCGCAATAACTGACCAATCTACCCAGGAAATATGCAGCATGCTGTTGTCCTCCTCAATCTTCTTCCAGATTCCTTAACGTACGGTAGTTGTTTACAAGGTTAGTAATTTTAAAAAGCTAATTTAAAGATTAAATCGATTTAAGTCAAGCAAAATCGAACACCGTTCCACAATTTACTAAGGAACGAGTTTTGGAAAGAAGCCGAATGCAACGGCTCCATTCGGAATTATTGAAAATAGGACTCAATTCAGCCCATTTATTTGCCGATAAAACATCAAAAATATAGCACAAGCCCAATTTTATTTTGTATTTTGTTTAATTTTTGATTATATTTAGTGCTGATTTGGAAATGGCATTGGAATAAGAGATCGTTTTGTACACATCACACGCGTCTCTTACCAAAATTTTAATAGATTGGAGGATTGAACATGAGTAGAAAAATGGTCACAATCGATGGAAATGAGGCCGCGGCTTATGTTGCTCATAAAGTAAACGAAGTCTGCGCCATTTATCCCATCACACCATCCTCTCCAATGGGAGAATGGGCAGACCTGTGGTCTGCAATGAATCAAAAAAATATCTGGGGCACCATTCCCACCGTGGTGGAGCTCCAGAGCGAGGGCGGGGCATCGGGTGCGGTGCATGGCTCCCTGCAATCAGGTGCGCTAACCACCACCTTTACCGCATCCCAGGGTTTGCTTCTGATGATTCCCAATATGTTTAAAATTGCGGGCGAATTAAATTCCACTGTTTTTCACGTGGCTGCTCGTTCCGTTGCTACGCACGCCCTTTCTATTTTTGGCGATCACAGTGACGTCATGGCTACCCGAGGAACGGGATTTGGGCTTTTGGCTTCGGGTTCTACCCAGGAAATCATGGATTTTGCATTGATTGCCCAGGCCGCTACACTGGAATCCCGTGTGCCGCTGGTTCATTTTTTCGATGGATTTCGAAGCTCGCATCAAATTTCCAAGATTGAACAGTTAAGTGACGACGACATGCGGGCCATGATCGACGACAACCTGGTCAGAGCCCATCGCCAGCGCGCCCTCAGCCCGGACAATCCCTTTATTCGCGGCACGGCTCAAAACCCGGATGTATTCTTCCAGAACCGGGAAGCCGCCAATCCCTTCTACCTGAAAGCCCCGGACATCATGCAGAAACAGATGGATAAATTTGCTAAAATTACGGGGCGTCAGTACCACCTGTTTGATTATGTCGGGGCTCCGGATGCCGAACGCGTGATTATGCTGATGGGTTCCAGTGTGGAAACCGCTCACGAAACCGTGGAATACCTGATGGAAAAGGGCGAAAAGGTGGGTGTGGTGAAGGTTCGATTGTACCGCCCCTTCTCTATTAAGCACCTCATGCAGGCCCTGCCGCCCACGGTAAAAGTGATTGCCACACTGGATCGAACCAAGGAATCCGGCAGCACAGGCGAACCGCTTTATCTGGATGTGATCACCGCCATTACAGAAGCCATGAGCGATGGCACGGCTCCTTTTAAGACAGCCCCCAGGGTCGTCGGCGGACGCTACGGTCTCTCTTCCAAAGAATTCACAGCGGCCATGGTAAAGGGTGTGTTTGATGAGCTCAAAAAAGACAAACCCAAAAACCACTTCACAGTGGGTATTCACGACGATGTAACCCACACCAGTCTGGAATGGGATCCCAAATTCAGCCTCGAGAAGGATGATGTGGTGCGGGCCATGTTTTACGGGCTCGGTTCTGACGGAACCGTGAGCGCCAACAAAAACTCCATTAAGATTATTGGAGAAGGCACCAAAAATTACGCACAAGGTTACTTTGTGTACGATTCCAAAAAGGCCGGTTCGATGACGGTTTCGCACCTGCGTTTCGGACCGCGTCCCATTCGGTCTACCTATTTAATTAACGCGGCAAATTTTGTGGCTTGTCACCAGTTTTTCTTCATCGAAAAATTTGATATGCTTAAGAATGCCGTGGAAGGGGCCACATTTCTGCTGAACAGCCCCTACGGACCGGAAAAAACCTGGGACAAACTTCCCAAAAAAGTCCAGCAGCAAATTATCGATAAAAAGCTCAATTTTTATGCGATCGACGCCTATGAAGTCGCAAAAAAGACGGGCATGGGTTTACGCATCAACACGATTATGCAGACCTGCTTTTTTGCCATTTCAGGTATTCTTCCAAAAGATGAGGCCATTGACGCCATCAAAAATGCCATCAAAAAAACATACGGCAAAAAGGGTGAAGAAATCGTTCAGAAAAACTTCAACGCGGTGGATCAGGCCCTTGCTCATCTTCACAAAATTGATTATCCTGACAAGCCGACCAGCACAATCGAAATGCCTCCGGTGGTTTCTCCGAAAGCGCCGGAATTTGTGCAAAAATTTACGGCCCGACTTATTGCGGGTGAAGGCGATGAGGTGCCGGTAAGTATGCTGCCTCCGGACGGCACATTTCCGAATGCAACGGCCAAGTGGGAAAAACGTAACATTGCGCTGGAAATTCCTGTCTGGGACGAAGGCCTTTGTATTCAGTGTAACAAATGTGCCATTGTCTGTCCCCACGCCGCTATTCGGATCAAGGCATACGATCCCAAACACCTGGATGACGCGCCGCCCACATTTAAATCGATGGACTACCGCGGTAAAGAATTCCCCGGATGGAAATATACGGTGCAGGTAGCCCCCGAAGATTGTACGGGCTGCGGTGCGTGTGTGTACATCTGCCCGGCAAAAGACAAAAAGAATCCCGAACACAAATCGCTGGATCTGGCACCTCAGCCGCCGCTGCGCGAACAGGAACGGGAAAATTTTGAATTTTTCGAAAGCCTCCCCGAGGTGGACCGAACCAAAGTGCGTCTGGATACGGTAAAAGGCTCCCAATTCCTGCAACCGCTATTTGAATATTCCGGCGCATGTGCAGGCTGCGGAGAAACACCCTACGTTAAGCTGGTTACGCAATTGTTTGGCGACCGGACACTGATTGCCAACGCGACGGGGTGTTCATCCATTTACGGCGGGAACCTGCCAACCTCTCCCTGGGACATTAATCCCGAGGGGCGCGGACCAGCCTGGTCAAACTCCTTGTTCGAAGACAATGCGGAGTTCGGCTATGGCTTTCGGCTATCGATTGACCAGCGGTCTGAATTTGCAGCAGAACTCGTAAGGCGGTTAGCCAAAGAGATTGGCCCGCAGTTGGCTGAAGAGATTCTGAGTGCCGATCAACATGATGAAATCGGGATTCGGTTGCAGCGGGAACGCGTGGCTCAGTTGAAACAGAAACTGGCCAAAATGGATTCTGAAGAGGCCAAACACCTTCTGGTTCTGGCCGACCTTCTGGTTAAGAAGAGCGTCTGGATTATCGGTGGTGACGGCTGGGCTTACGACATCGGGTACGGCGGATTGGATCACGTGCTGGCCTCCGGACGGAATGTTAACGTTCTGGTTCTGGACACAGAGGTGTATTCCAACACGGGCGGTCAGGCATCCAAGGCAACCCCGCTGGGCGCCGTAGCCAAGTTTGCAGCCGCCGGAAAACCCCTGCCCAAAAAGGACCTGGGGCTGATGGCCATGACCTACGGCAACGTGTACGTGGCCAAAGTGGCCATGGGCTACAACGATGCCCAAACGGTTCGCGCCTTTATGGAAGCCGAGGCCTACAACGGTCCCTCGATCATCATCGCCTACAGCCACTGCATTGAACACGGTATCGACATGATGCTGGGCGACCGCCAACAGGAACTGGCGGTAAAATCGGGAGCCTGGGTGCTTTACCGCTACAATCCTGAGCTGGCCAAACAGGGTAAAAATCCGTTAAAGCTGGATTCGAAGGAACCGTCGATTCACTTTAAGGAATACGCCTACAACGAAACCCGGTTCAAGATGCTGACCAAGAGCCGCCCGGAACGGGCTGAGAAATTACTGCAAGAAGCCGAACGCGAGGCCAAAGCCCGCTGGAGCTACTACAAGCAACTGGCCGAAATGGATTACAGTCAGTTCAGTATTCCGGACACGATGAAATAAAAAGAAACCATAAGAGGGGCGCCTTGTCTAAAAGCGCCCCTTTTTTTATTGTTTGTTTATTTTTTCCTTTGCGCCATCGCACCTCCACAGTGATTTTTTCAACCGCGAAGCGGTTGAACATGTGTAGAATGATTCAAAGGAAAAATCTTGGAACCCTGAAGGGGTTCAACATCAGAACATTTCGGTTCAACCCCGCTGGGGTTGTCAAAATCGATCCCTTTTCTAACTCCTGCAAATGTTTAACGCCTTCGGCGTTTTTGTGTAAATTGCTCGGATCGTAAAATCTCACCACTTAACATTTGTTTATTTTTCCCCTTGCGCCATCGCACCTGCACAGTGATTTTTTTAATTGTTTTCCAAAAACTTCTTGCTTTTTGACAGAATTTTGCTTATCTTTAGTTCAATTTAATTAAGGAATTTTGGAGAACGCTATGTTTATTCGCAGGCCTGACATGCATTTACACCATCACCATCGGAACACCGTGGGCCGATTTGCGGGTAAACTTTAAATAAAAATACAGGATTTTCAAATCGAGCCCACTTACCCAATCGGAAGTGGGCTTTTTTGTTTAGGTAAAAACAGGTCATTTTTAGGTGTTGTCTGACTACCTGGTCAGACCGTACCGAAAAATAGAAAAAACCAAAAAACTATTCTGGAGATTTTTATGCTCAACCGATCGGTGGCACAACTGCCACCTGGTGTAGTGGACTATTATTTTAAACGCGCAGAAAAACGCCGCAATCTGGAACAACGCCTGCGGGACCAATTCCGCCTGCAGGGATTTCAAGAAGTGATTACCCCCACGTTCGAATATTTCGATGTCTTTCGGCGGGGCATGCGGGACGATCTGCTCAATCAGTCGTACCGTTTCTTCAACCGGGACGGCGATCTGCTGACCCTTCGTGCAGACAGCACCTGCGCGGTTGCGCGACTGGTGGCCACAAAACTCACGCCTTCTCCCCTGCCGTTGCGGCTTTTTTACATCAACCCGGTGTTTCGGAAGGAAGCCCCTCATGCCGGAAAATTCTCCGAATTCGTTCAGGCGGGCGTTGAACTCATTGGCACCAATACGGTCACTGCTGATTTCGAGCTTCTGAAGACAGCCATTACCACTCTGCAAACCATCGGGCTGTCCCGGTTTCAAATCAACCTGGGACACGTAGGTGTGGTTAACGCTATTTTGACCGAAGCTGGTCTGTCTTCGAATGATCAAGAAACCATTCGCTTCTTTTTGGGGGAAAAACGTCTTCCAGAGCTGGACCAGTTTCTTGTATCCCGGTCCATTTCCTCTGATATTCAGGACATCCTGCGCCAGCTTCCGCTCTGGGTTGGCAAAGAAGAAATCCTAAAAAAATTGGAAGCTCTGTCCGGTTCATTTCAGATTGACGCTATTCTCACCCACTTGAATGCCCTGTACCGGCGCCTCAACGATGAGAATCTCTTGCAATTTGTCACATTTGATCTGGGAAATCTAAAGGGCATGCGCTACTACACGGGGATTCTGTTTGAAATTTTTACTCAAAACCTTGGGTTCCCAATTGGCAGCGGCGGCCGCTACGATCAACTTCTCCAAAAATTCGGGGCCGATCTGCCTGCCGTGGGATTCTCTTTCACATTAGAACGATTGGAGGCTGTCCTATGATGACCCTTGCGCTGGCCAAAGGGCGACTTTTGCAAACGGCCATTCGGCGCCTTCGGGCTGCCGGGGTTGCCCTTTCCGAACCCCACAATCGCGCACTGGTCGCCAACGACGCGTCCAACCAATTCCAGGCAATTTTCATTAAGGACCAGGACGTGCCGCTTTACGTCGAATATGGCATTGCGGATGTGGGCATTTGCGGGAAAGATAATATCTGGGAAAAAGGAGGCGATGTGTACGAGCTTCTGGACCTGAAGTTTGGCACCTGCAATATGGTGGTTGCCGGAAAACAACCGCTTCAAGAATACCAGACCTTGCCGTTCTTAAAGGTCGCTACCAAATATCCCAACATCGCCACCGATTTTTTCTATCGAAAGGGCGTTCCCGTGGAGTTGATTAAACTTTCCGGTTCGGTGGAACTGGGAGCTGTTCTGGGCCTGTCGGATGTGATTGTGGACATCGTCAAAACCGGACGTACCCTCAAGGAAAACAATCTGCACGTACTGGAAACGATTGCCCCTATTTCCGCGCGCCTCATTGTCAACCGGGCCAGCTTTGCCCTGAAACGCCAGGCCATTGAAACCCTTTGCCGGAGACTGAAAACATGATTCCTGTCATTCACGCAAATACATTCAGCCTGAGCCGATTCCAATTACCGGGTGACGATTCCCAGGTATCCAAATCCGTGAAGGAAATTCTGAATTCCGTCCGCCGTGAAGGGGACACCGCCCTGGCACATTGGACACGTCAATTTGACAGCTCGGATTTCGATATTTCCGACATTCCACTGGATTTCCAAAATCCAGAGGCCAAAAAACTTGTAAAACCGGCTTTGTTTGAAATCTTAACTGAATCAGCACGAAATATTGAGATCTTTTCACAACAGCAACTGCCTCGATCCTGGCAAAAAAAGGGGGCTTTGGGTGAAATTGTGGGCGAGCGCTACCTGCCCATGGAACGGGTCGGAATTTACATCCCGGGCGGAAAAGCGCCCTACCCGTCCACCGTGCTTATGACGGCGATCCCCGCTCGTGTGGCCGGCGTAAAGGAGATCGTACTGGTAACGCCACCCGGACCGGACAAAACCGTTCATCCGGCGATTCTGGCTGCCGCCCAGATTGCAGGCGTCACGGAGGCCTACCGGGTAGGCGGGGCGCAGTCCATTGCTGCTTTGGCCTACGGAACGGCCACCATTCGTCCTGTAGACAAAATTGTGGGCCCCGGGAATGTGTTTGTTCAGATTGCCAAAAAAGCGGTGTTCGGACAGGTAGGCATCGACAGTCTCGCCGGCCCCAGCGAGGTGGTGGTTCTGGCAGACGAAACGGCCAATCCCGACTTTGTGGCCTGGGAAATTCTGGCGCAGGCCGAGCACGATGAACGGGCACGCAGCATTCTGGTAACCAATTCCGACAGTTTGGTAGAAGCCGTTCAAACTCTTGTTCAGAAACAGGTAAAAAAACTGGCCCGAAAAGCGATTTTGGAGGTTTCGCTGACAGAAGCCAGCCAGATTATTTTGTTTGAAGGCGCCATCGAGGAGGGTATACGGCTGGTCAATCAGATTGCGCCGGAACACGTTTCCGTTCAAACCCAAAACGCGATCGAAGTGGCTCAAAAAATCACCCACGCCGGGGCGGTTTTCGTGGGAGCCTATTCCCCTGTGGCTCTTGGGGATTACTGGGCAGGGCCGTCGCACGTGCTCCCGACATCCGGAACAGCGCGGTTTTCCTCTCCGCTGGGTGTACTGGAATTTTTAAAACGCAGCTCGTGGATTGCGTATTCGCAGGAAAAATTACAAAAGGAAGCCGACAAAATCGCACGTTTTGCCGAAACCGAAGGACTAACGGCACATGCGAAGTCAGTAGAAATCCGAAAGAAAAATATTAACCCGGGAAAAAAGTAGCCCGCGAAACAGGAAAAACAGAATGATTCCATTTTTAAAATTTTCCGTCCAGGATTTGGAGGCGTATACGGTTCCTCAGGAGGGTTTCCCAATCAAACTCAATCAGAACGAATCCCCTTTTGACGTGCCTCCGGAAATCAAACAGGAAATTTGGCAGCGCTTTCAGCAGGATGAATGGTCACGCTACCCCAGCGAGGAGCCGGAGGACTTGCTCGAGGCCCTTTCCGCCTACACCGGCCATCCCCGGCAGGGAATTCTTATTGGAAATGGATCCAACGAGCTGATTCAGGCGTCCATGATCGGCGCACTGAATCCCGGGGACGGTCTTCTGCTTATTCGGCCGGGATTTTCCGTGTACCCCCGGCTGGCAAAAATTTTTAATTGCGAGGTGTTTGAAGTCTACCTGAACAGGGATTTTCAATTTGACGAAGAAAAAATCTTCGCCACCCTGCGTGAAAAATCTGTTCAAATGCTTCTCATTGATTCGCCCAACAATCCGACTGGTGCGTTTCTGAACACCCGGGTGGTGGAAAAAATTCTTCAGCATTTTGACGGTCTGTTCGTGCTGGACGAGGCCTATTTCGAATTTTCTCAGGAGACCGCCCGCGATTTGATTGCCGTCTACCCCAACCTGCTGATTTTACGGACACTTTCCAAGGGCTTCGGTCTCGCGGGACTCCGTCTGGGTTATATGCTCGGCCAGCCGGAGGTGGTGGCTGAACTCAAAAAAGCCAAACTACCTTTCAGTGTGAACCGCTTTTCGCAGGTGGCTGCCGCGGTACTTTTTCGTCACGCAGATGCCATTAAGAAAAACGTTGCCCTTATTCGTTCGGAGCGGGAACGCCTTTTTCTGGAAATGACCCGCCTGAATAAAATCCGTGTTTTCCCCAGCCGGGCCAATTTTATTCTCTTTGAAAGCCGGGAGCTCCCCATTCAAACGATTTTTGAGGGATTGAAACAGCGGGGCATTCTCATTCGGGATGTGTCCCACTACCCGAAGCTGGAAAAAGCCCTGCGCGTGACCATTGGAAAACCGGAAGAAAATGACCAATTTTTAACTGCGCTAAAGGAAATCGTTGAGAGAGAGCTAAAACCCTTTTAGGGGGATGCCGGAAGGCTGAAAAACACCGAAACGGATTAGGGAAAACCTTTGGTGAAATGGGCAAAAAAACACTTGTAGAGCCGCAAGATTTTGCGGCTCTACAAAGAATAAATTGTTACTTTCCCACAAAAATTCCGGGAAAACCAATTTTACACAGCCTTTCAATCCAAAAAGAAAGGACTTGAACCATGAAAACACGCACCGCCACCGTTACCCGAAAAACACGGGAAACGGACATCGCTTTGAGCCTTACCCTGGACGGTACCGGCCAGGCCACGCTGAAAACCGGAATCGGATTCTTTGACCACATGCTGAACGCCCTGGCCCGAACATCCTTGTTTGATGTAACCGTCCAGGCCAAAGGGGATTTGTACGTGGACCAGCACCACACGATTGAAGATGTGGGCATCGTACTGGGGCAGGCTTTTGCGCAAGCCATTGGCGATCGCGCGGGCATTCGGCGGTTTGCCAACGCCCTGCTCCCCATGGACGAGGCACTTGTCCGGGTGGCGCTGGACATTTCCGGGCGCGCCTTTCTTCACCTGGACGGCGACATTCCGACCAACCCGGCGTTGGGTTTCGACACCCAGATGGTGGAGGAATTTTTCCGCGCCTTTGCGTCCAATGCCTGGCTCACCCCGCACATCGACCTATTGAAGGGCCGCAACACACACCATATCGTGGAAGCCATTTTCAAAGCTGTGGGACTGGCGCTGCGGCAGGCGGTGGAAATCGATCCCAAAATTCAAGGAGTGCTGTCAACCAAATGATTGCCATTGTCAATTACGGTGTGGGCAACCTGGCCAGCGTGGCCAAAGCCCTGAAAAAGCTGGGATACGCGGCAGAAATTACCGACGCGCCCGAAACCCTTTTCCGGGCCGAACGTGTGATTTTCCCCGGCGTGGGCGCCTTCGGAGCCGCCATTCAAAATCTCCAGAAAACGGGGCTTGTTTCCGTGCTGGAGGAAAGTCTCAAAAAAGGGACTCCGCTGCTCGGCATCTGTCTGGGACACCAGTTACTTTTCACCGACAGCGAAGAACACGGCTTTTTCAAGGGTCTGGATTGGATTCCCGGACACGTTAAGCAGTTCCCGGAAACCGTGCGCATTCCGCACATGGGATGGAATCGGGTTAATTGGACCCAGCCCTCTCCCCTTTTTGCGGGTATTCCCACCGGGACCTTTTTTTATTTTGCCAATTCCTACTATTCGGAAACCGACAGCGACCACCAATTAGCGACAACGGAATACGGACAGGTTTTCACCTCCGTGGCCTTTAATCGGAACGTTTTCGGCGTTCAATTCCACCCGGAAAAGAGTCAGGATG
>JAADHR010000189.1 GCA_013151735.1 Calditrichota bacterium
CCGGCCCGAATGCAGATTGGTGAATGTGTAAGATCCGTCGGAGCCTGTTACCGTTAAAAAGGGTCGTCCGCCCTTTTTAGGAAAGGCCATCACCCAGGCTCCGCTGATCGGAAGGCTGTCGGCATCGGAAAACACCAGACCGGAAATACCCCCCCGCACCGGCAACCGATCCAACGTAAAATCAATATCCCCCAGACTGTCGGAATCGGTGATTTCCAGAATGGTGGCCGAGTCCCTGGAGGCACTCTCCTCATAAAATTCGCGATGGTATCCTCTTGCAATGGCTGAAACCCGATATTTGCCGGGCATGAGATTTTCAATTGAAAACGTACCATCTTCTCGGGTCATCGAAACCTTGGAGAAGGGCGAATTGAGTTTCTTTGCCAGCACAACGGCGTGAGCGATTGGATCTCCGGATTCTCCATCCGTAACCCTGCCTGCAAGGATTCCCGATTTTTCCAGCGTGAAATTAATATCGGTGACGGATTGATTCAAATCGATTTTCACAAGTGTGGCATCCTTTAGTCGGGAGGCGTCCTGGTAGTATTCGGGTAAATACCCCTCTGCCTTTGCTCTAATCACATAAATTCCTGGGCGCACATTTGGGATTGTAAATGTTCCGTCTTCTTCTGTTCGGACGCGATAGGGCCGCTTCCCTCGCCAGGTTTCCGGAAAGGCCTCAACCCGCGCATGTGCAATGGGCGCACCGGTGATTGCACTGGTAACGACGCCCGAAATGGAGGCCAGCGGATCCAGAGAAAAAGTGATGCCGGTCGTATGGAGCCCGTCTTCAACCTTTACAGGTGTGGCGTCATTAATATGCGTCACATTGTCAAAATATTCCACACCAAAGCCCTCGGCAACCGCTCCCACAATGTAATTTCCGGCGGGAACCGACAAAACAAAATTGCCGTTTTTATCCGTTTGGGTGTGTCTGGCCCAATGCCCGGGGAATCGACGGGTTTTCAGACGAACCACAAAAACCGTGGCCCTTGCGATGGGGTCACCCGTGGTGGCGGAGAGAACCTGTCCGGTGATGGCACTTTTTGTTTCCAGCGTGAAATTGAGATTTTCTACGGAATCCGGTTCGGTTACCGAAACAGGAGACGCATTTCGCGGATCAGCCGCGTGATCAAAATACTCCTTTTTGAAGCCCTCCTTATCAGCCGATAAAATGTAGGTTCCGGTGGGGATTCCCGCCATTCGAAAGGCGCCGTCTTCATCGGTTACGCCGTGATACCGAATCAGCGGATTCACAACCAAAACGGCCTTCACATGGGCACCCTGCAGCGCTGTGGAATCACCTTCTGCCCAGACCATGCCTTTGAGAACCGCGCCGTGATTGAGGTTAAAATCGATGCCGGAAACCGTATCCGCAGAATCGACTTTTACGGGCGTTGCTTCCCGCAGATACCGCACATCCTTGTAAAATTCAGAAATGGTGTTCTTGTGTCTGGCCACAACGACGTAATATCCCGGAAGCAGATTATTCAATTCGTAGTTTCCAAGGGAATCGGTTCGAGCCACCCGTGACCATTGAATTTTCCCGATTCGGTAAGCTTCCACGCGGGCGCCAATCAGCGGGGTACCCGAATCTTCATCCTGAACCGTTCCGGCAATGGCGCCGCTCATTTCCGGAGCAATAAAAACAGTCGCTTCCGCCTTGTACCGCCGTCCCAGAAATTCCGTGAAGGCCACCACCGTGACTTTTCCGTATTTTTTGGCTACAAACACGCCTCGTTGAGAGATTTCCGCCAGTCCCCTTGGCATGACAAACCACTTAAATGAAAGCATGGGCAAGGGAGTGCTTCCAACGGTTGATGCGTGTACCCGAAATTTCAGTGTGTCCCCGATTTGCACAACCCTTTTTCCAGGGAATATTTCCAGTCGCAGGGGCCATTTTTTATGGGTAACGATGACGCGTGCTCTTGCCTGAATCATTGTTCCGCTCACGGAAAGTCTGGCCACAATTTCGCCTTCTCCGGCATGATCGCCAGCCACAAAATAGCCGTCATCCGTAATCGTTCCCAGCGTGTCGGGCACGACCTTCCATTTAATGAGCCCCATGGGGGCCGGGATGGCATGTTTGTTAAAAAGCTGTGCCCGGAACTGCTGGCCTTCGCCGGGCGCCACTACGGCCCTTTGCGGCGTCACCAACAAAACATCTGCTCGGGCTGTTCCTGAAAAGTGCAAAAACAACATCCCCAACAGGATCAAAAAACCGTAAGTCAATTTCCTTTTCTTCATTTTGACACTCCTTTTTTTAGGTTTGATTGGAATTACGCTGGGCCCATTTACCATTTTGCCCTCAGTTTAAACAAATGCCGTGCCAGGGATATTCGTAACAGGATGCGATTTTTATGTACTAAAATTACATGATGTTACCCTTACAATTACTGCCGTGTGATTTTCCACACACACTTCTGTAAAGACTTTTTATCCCTTACGGTACAGACGGGTGTACCTGTAGGTACACTTTTATCCGAATTCGAAGAAAGGCCCATTTTTTGGCTTGATTTCCAATCGATTTCCGCCTAAATTAAATGAAACAGACTACCGGAAAGGAATAAAATGGCGGCTTCATCGCCTCACATTATTATTGATGCGTACAATCTCATTCATCGCGCAAAGGATCTGCGGGAGATTCTCGAGCAAGATCTCGAGCGTTCCCGGACGGCCCTGCTTACCCGATTGGAAACGTACCGGCGAAAAAAACAGGTCCAAATTACGGTTGTGTTCGACGGCGACACGGTTGGAGATCGTCCCGTGCGCACGATTTCAGGTCTGCACGTCATTTTTTCCCGCAACCCCGAAAAGGCCGACCCGATCATCAAAAATATGGTGCGCCGATCCAAAAGGCGGGGCTCCATTTTGGTCGTTTCTTCCGATCGTTCGGTGGCCGATTATGCCCGAAGCATGGGGGCCCGCAGTATGCCATCGGAAGAATTCTACCAGAGATTCCTGAGTTTTGAGCAGAACAATCCTCTGTCTGAAAAATACGATCAAAATCTCACGGAATCCGAACTAAAAGTCTGGATGGATCTGTTTAATTCGTCTCAATCATCCCCGGAAGACGATACATGACACCCTCTTTGGAAACACCGGAAATCAAGAGTCCCTCCCGCAAACGAAAACTCTATGCCTTCGGATTGATTCTGGGGTTGTTTCTCGTTTTTTTTCTGGTCAATCTGGATCGCTGGTTCCTTCTGCGCGAGGTTTTCCACTCCTTTGATAATGAATTATCCCGGCGGCTCCACAGTATTTCCGCTCTTTCCGCCGAATTGGTTGAAAATTACGGACTCACCTCCCTTTCCGATTTGTCGTCGGATCCGCTTAAATTGCTTTTGGTGGATTCACAGCTGCGAAAAATCAAGCAACAAAATCAATTGGACGCCATTTACATTATTGACCCCTCCCTTAACATTGTGGCCGATGCCCGGATGTCCGCTTCGTTCTCGCAAAAAAGAAATTATCTTCGCACGGATAGTCTGGCCATCTCCCAGGCGCTCCACGGCATTGCTGCAACCTCCCGGTTGCACCATATCGCAACCGAGTATTTCAAAAACGGATACGCCCCTCTGAGAAATGAACAGGGGAAAATTATCGGACTTCTGGTCACGGAAGCCAGTGCCAGCTATTTTACCACTCTTAAATCCTACAAACAAACCTTCTGGTTGTCGCTTTTGGCATCGGTTGCGCTTTTTATTCTTTTTAGCGTTTTTGTCTGGCAATCCTTTCAAAAGCTTCTTAAAACGGAGGAATCCCTTCGGCAATCCGAGCACCTGGCCTTTCTTGGGAAAATGGCCGCGATCATGGCACACGAAATTCGAAATCCGCTGGGAATTATCCGCGGTACAGCCGATGTACTTCGCAGCAAATACAAGCAGTCCGATCAGGAAGAGCTTTTCGATTACATCCCCTCGGAAGTCAACCGCCTGAACACGCTCATCGGAAATTTTCTGACCTATGCCAGGGGCCCGAAACTCCAGCGCCAGCCCCTGAATGTGCAGGAATTCATTCGTGACCAGCTCCGCCAACTGTCTGTCTCCGGCGCGGAAAAGGACATCCGGTTTGAAACATCCTTTCAGAATCAGGATGTGGTGATTCAGGCGGATCCCAACGCCCTGAAGCAGGTTCTCCTGAATATTTTTCAGAATGCCATTCAAGCCTCTCAAAAGGGAAGCACCATTCACATTCAACAAAATACGTTTCGAAAAAAGGGAAAAAACTGGCTGGAAATTTCTATTGAGGATCACGGCTGCGGAATTGAAGGAGATCCCGAACGGATATTCGAGCCGTTTTACACCACCAAAAGCACGGGAACCGGACTGGGAATGCCCATTTCAAAAAAGATCATCGAATCCCACGGCGGGAAAATTTCCGTCGAAAGTGAACCCGGGAAAGGAACGCGTGTCAGACTCTTTTTGCCCATTGAACCCTAAATGATCGGGAATGACGATGGACTCAACCTTTCGCTTACTCATTGTGGACAACGAAGAAAAAATGTGTACCCTGCTCAAAACCTACCTGACGACCGAAAAATTGGAGATTGTGACGGCCTTGAGCGGAGAAGAAGCCATTGCCCGCTTTAAAGAGGAACCGTTTGATGTGGTTTTGACAGATCTGAAAATGCCGGGGAAATCCGGGCTGGATGTTCTGGACGAGGTTTTGAGGATGGCCCCCGAAACCTCCGTTGTGCTGATGACGGCCTTTGCCACCGCCCAAACCGCCGTTCAGGCCATGAAGAAAGGGGCTTACGATTACCTGATTAAGCCTTTCGATTTCGAAGAAGTGCGTCTGAAAATCGAGCGCATTTTAAAAGAAAAGGCCTTGCAACAAGAAAATGTGGGGCTGCGGGAGCAGCTGCAAACCCGGTTTTCTTTCGAAAATATTATCGGGCATTCCGGCGCCATGCAGGATGTGTTTAAGCTGATTAAAAAAGTAGCCAATACCGACACAACCGTTTTGATTCGCGGCGAAAGCGGAACCGGAAAGGAATTAATTGCTTTGGCGATCCACCGGAACAGCCACCGGGCCGAAAAGCCGTTCGTGGCCGTAAATTGCGCCGCCATTCCGGAAAATCTCCTGGAGAGTGAATTATTCGGGTACGAAAAGGGCGCCTTTACCGGCGCGGATCGCCGCAAGCCCGGGCGCTTTGAATTGTCGGCCGACGGGACAATTTTCCTGGACGAAATCGGCGATCTGAGTCCCGCGCTTCAGGCAAAGATCTTGCGGGTCCTTCAAAACAAAACCTTCGAGCGACTGGGCGGCACAGAGGCCCTGCACGTGAAAGCACGTATTATTGCGGCTACCCATCGCGATCTGGAAGCCGCTGTAAAAGACGGGCATTTTCGCGAGGACTTGTACTACCGGATTAACGTCTTCCCCATCTTCCTGCCTCCGCTAAGAAAGCGAAAAGAGGATATTCCCGAGCTGACCGAACATTTTGCGGCCAAATATTCCAAAAGGCCGTTGAAAATTACGCCGACTTTCATTCGAACGCTTCAGGCCTACCACTGGCCCGGGAATGTGAGGGAATTGGAAAATATTATTGAGAGAGCGGTGATTCTGGCCGATCATGACGAATTGACAACCGAGCATCTGCCCCCTCATCTTGCGCACGGGGTAGAAGGGTCCCTGTTTGATGCAGAGCTTCCCGACGACGGAATTGAGCTTGAAAAGGTCGAGATCCAATTGATTCGAAAAGCCCTGGCGAAATCCGGCGGCAACAAGAGCAAGGCCGCCCAGTTACTGGGAATTACCCGGCGAAAATTGTATTCCATGATGGAACGTTTGAAAATAGAGCCATGATGGGGAGCGCTTTGACGAAATAAAAAAGATGGTTCTACTGGAATTATTGTGGGCGTTGTTGTCATGGCGTATTTTAAAAAACATACTGAGAATTCCGATTTGAGTTTCTTCCTGTCATCGCGAGTACGCCTCTGGCGTACGTGGCGATCTCCTCTCCACAAAAAACCAGTAGAGCCAAAAAGATTCTGGCCGCGAATGCGCGAATTCAATCCGTGGTTGGCCCCTTGTCGGTCTCACGTCCCGGCCCTTTCATCTTCAACAACAGGTCCAGATAAGCCTCACTAACCAGTTGATATTCCCTGAGTTGAAAATGCTGTTTCAGAAAATCCATGAAAATGGGAGCCTCGTTTTCTTCACGGGCCGTTTGAACCACAATTTCAAATTCGAGAAAGGTTCCCAATTCCTTCACCCGGTCCAGATGAATCCGGGCGTTCTTAAGCAAGAATAGCTTGCGGCGCTTTTCAACACAGCCAAGAATCCCCAGACTCTTTTCCAGGATCGCCTTCATTTTCTCCGTTTCCGTTACGGCTACAATCCCGTAGTCGCTCCATTTCTCCGATGCCGTATCCGGGCGAAGGTAAGCAATCAATTCGGAAACCGGGTTATCGGTTTCCCGAAGTTTGAGGCGGCCTCGCGGCACCCGAAAAAACGTATCTCTCTGGAAACGCTCCCATTGAAACGCTGCCCCGAGGCCTCTGGCAATTTCTTCTGCCTGTTCCAAATCGGAACAGATTGCTTTCAATTCGAGATTTTTCACGGAATTATAATTTATACCCAAACTTGCGCAGAATCTCTTTTCGTTCACGGATGTCTTTTTCCGTTTCCACACCGAGGGTACTCAACCCGTCAATCACACCCAGTACCCCCCTGCCCTGCTCGGTTTCGGCGATGACAACCTCCGTCGGATTGGCCGTTGCGCAGAAAATTCGAACCACTTCCGGTACGGCTTTTACAACATGGAGCACATTGATTGGAAACGCGTTTTTGAGAAAAATGATAAAGACATGCCCGGCAGAGATGGCACGCGCATTCTTTTTGGCCAGTTCGATCATCTCATCATCCGTACCGCTGTACCGAACCAGCCGGGGCCCGGAGGATTCACAAAATCCGAGTCCAAATTGGATTCCGGGAACGGCCGTAACCAAGGCCTCATGAATGTCTTCCACCGTCTTAATAAAATGTGCCTGTCCCAGAATAAAATTCAAATCCTCCGGTTTTTCAATTTTAAGTGTCTTAAGCTCCATGGTCACAATCCTCCTCTATTCTTACGGTTAAAATCTTTAATCCACCCATTCGTCAACGTACTCAGGGCATTCCGTTTTGTCTCAGATCAAACGAGATCGCGTCCCGGAAACAGGTGCGGAAATTCCGGGCAATTCCCCCTTTACTGTTTGCAATGTAGATGCGGTGGTTGATGTGAAAAAGCTCATCCTTCAACCGGACAACCGGAAAATGATCTTTTGCCAGCCAACCGTAGCGGCGGATCAACTCTTCTTCAAACAAGCGTACAATTTTATCCTTCATTCGCAAATGCGTATCCTCGAAAAAAACGGCCAAATCGGGAAGCAGATCCTGAATACGGGATAAAAAATTTTTCACCTGCTGATTATCCACAGCTTTTGGGGGCGAGGATTTTACCTCGACATAAAGCAAAAACCGGTCAACAAGAGCCAACACATCGTAGTCGCCCCCCACGTGGCCATTCCGCAAAACCACCCGAAACGAAGCGGGCGCCTCAAACTCCCGGCGCAGGATTTGAGCCAGATACCATTCAAGGGTTTCCCCGAAATTGGGAACAAAATCGACCAAGAGCGTGAATGAGCCGTCCCGGTTCTGCCGTACGATTTGAAGATCGTCCAGCGTTTTCAGGTAGCGGCGAGCCGCACCTTCCGAACAATAATGGGTTAAATTTTGCAGGGTCACATTCGGCTGAAATTCCAGCAAGTCTCTTAAAAACAATCGAAAAGAGTAGCGGTGCAGCAAACGGAAAAACCGGGCAATCTTTTCATCGGAGCGGAAGTGCTTTGTAACAAGTTGATCTCCAATATCCGCGTGCTGAATCTCCAGCCCTCTGGCAAGAATAGCCCGAGCGAGTTGCGCATCCATGGTCTTTCCACATTCAGTGCATATTTTTTATCTATCCAAAGAATACAAACGATCTCTTTTTCAAAGGTAGTGCGATCGACCAAAAGAATCAAGCATTTTTTGTTTGAAATTACTCTTGCAAGGCATCAAAGAGTTTCGTAAATTTAAACTAATTTGAGAGTCGTCCTAACAAAGGGGCTTCGGATGAAAGGGCTTAAAACAGGCCTTCGGTTTCACCTGATCGTGGCCTTCCTCTTTTTTTACACGGGTTCTCTCCCTCTGTGGGGTCAGGTTTTCGAGGGCTACTGGGAACAGGTCGGACAGGTTACCTCACTGCTTCCCATGATGGGAAAAACCGTAGAGAAAGAAGATCACCGTATTTTTATAACTGCGGATAAAATCAAAACGGTGGATTTAAATGACGGCCGAACAAATATTTTCAGATATGACCGGAAGATGATTTACCGACTGGACCCTGCCAATAAAACGGTGGCGGAAATTTCCTTTTCGAATTTTGAAACCATGATGAAGCGCAATTGGCAGCGGATGGATCGTATCAATCAACGTATGCGGGAAAAAATGAAATCCCTGACCCCTCGTCAGCGCAGACTCCTGATTCAATTGCTGGGCGGAGATCCCGGAAAAACGGCCTACCAGTCGCCGAAAATTACCGTCCGGTGGCTGCCCGGATCAAAAACGATTCTGGGTTACCGGTGCCGCCATCTTCAACTGTTGGCCAATGGCACCGTTTTAATGGATGCCGATTGGACAAAGGACATCCGGCTGCCGCGAAAAATGTTTGAAATATTTTATCAATTCGGTTATTTCCCCTACAAATTACCGGAACGTATCCGAACCATTGACGGATTTCCCCTGAAAAGCCGATTAAACATCTCGTTTGGCGCAGCAAAAATTTCTTCTGAAACACGGGTTACGAAAATACGTCGGACACATGTGGCCCGTAAAGAATTTGACATCCCAAAATCTTACAAATCGATTCCCTGGACGTACATGAAACTATTTTAGGAAAGGTCCTGCCATGAAAAAACAACTTATTTTTTTGCTTGTATTTTTTTGGATTGTACCGGTACAGGCCAAAACCGGGCCTGACTTTTCGCGCTTTTTTAGGGATCGAACCCTGCGGATGGATTACGTTCACTCGGGGACTAAAACCACCAGTCTTTACAGTTTGAACCATTTTTATGAAGAAGGCAAATGGCCGGGCAGTACCACCAATCTGGTAGACACGCTTAATTTGGGTAAATATCTTTTGCGTGTATTCGATTTAAAAACAAATCAGCTTATTTATTCTTACGGCTACAGCACACTTTTTGGGGAATGGCAAACGACTAATGAGGCTTTGGAGGGAACATCACGGTCGTTCTCGGAAACCGTGCGTTTTCCCTTTCCGAAACGCCCGGTTCAAATCACAATTTCCGAAAGGGATCGACGGAATATTTTTCACGAAAAATTTTCAACGGTCGTGGATCCGGCATCACGGTTCATCAGCCATGAATCGCGCATCCCCGAAAACATCGACGTTAAACCCCTTCTGAAATCGGGTGATCCTCACAAGAAAGTCGATATTGCGGTTATTTCGGACGCCTACACCCTTCAGGAAAAGGGGAAATTCTTCTCCGATGCCCAAAAACGAATAGACGTTTTGTTGAATACGGAGCCCTACAAATCGCATAAAAACAGAATAAACGTCTGGGCGGTGTTTGCTCCGTCCCGGGAATCGGGACCTGACCAGCCGCGAAAGAGAATCTTTCACAACACCGCCATCAGCACCAGTTTTAATTCACTGGATTTACCGCGTTATTTGATGACCACCGACAATCAGGCCCTGCACGATATTGCGGCGGCCGTTCCCTACGACAATATTTACATCCTGGTAAATTCTTCCCGATATGGCGGCGGGGCAATCTACAATTTTTACGCTGTGTGCATCTCGGATAATGTGTGGAGCAATTACATCTTTGTCCACGAATTCGGCCACGCCTTTGGCGGATTGGCTGACGAGTATTATTCCTCCAAGGTAACGTACAACGACTTTTACCCGAAAGGAATCGAGCCGTGGGAACCCAATATTACGGCACTGTTGAATCCCAAAAATTTGAAGTGGAAGGATTTGGTCACACCGGGAACTCCCATTCCCACGCCGCCGGATTCTGTGAAGTACGGGCATGTGGTAGGTGCGTTTGAGGGGGCGGGCTATGTGGCCAAGGGATTGTACCGGCCGACGCTAAACAGCTGTATCATGTTCCGGAAACAATCGAAAAAGTATTGTCCGGTGTGCCAACAGGCCATTTTGCGGGTAATTCAATTTAAATCAGAATAAAACAAGAGACAGGATAGACGGGATTATCCCGTTTATCCTGTCCAAATTCACCCTTTTTACAGGTACCAAAATTTTCGCTTTCCCAGAAATCGCTTGGAGAGTTCCCGTACCAGAAAATCGTAGGCTTCATCCACCGTATCTGCAAAGTTAAAAAGCGACAAATCCGATTCATGAATCGTTCCCCACTCGACGAATTTATTGAAATGAAGCACGTCTTTCCAGTATTCCGATCCGAATAAAATGATCGGAATGACCTTTTGAAGCTTTTTGGTCTGAATCAGGGTTAGCACTTCGAAAAGTTCATCCAGTGTTCCAAAACCGCCGGGCATAACGACGAGTGCTTTGGCCAGATACATAAACCAGAATTTCCGCATAAAAAAGTAGTGGAACTGGAAATTCAGTTCCGGGGAAATATAGGGGTTGGGGAATTGCTCGTGGGGAATGCTAATGTTCATCCCAATGCTCATCCCACCCGCCTCAAAAGCGCCGCGATTGGCGGCTTCCATCATCCCGGGGCCCCCTCCGGAACAAATGATAAAACGCTGGCCATTTTGCAGAGACATCGACCATTGCGTGAGCCGGCGGGCCAGTTCACGGGCATCTTCGTAATACTCGGCCAGTTTAACCATGGATTTTGCCTCCGAAAGCGTAATTCGATCCATTTCATTTTTGTCCGGGTCAAACCCCTCTCGTTTTACAATTTCGGAGTATTTTTCTTGTGCTTCGTTCATGGGAAGGGCGCGTGCCGACCCGTAAAAGACAATGGTATCCTTGATTCGGTATTTACGAAGCCTGCTGACCGGCTCCAAATATTCTGCCAGAATGCGAATGGGCCTGGCCGAACCACTCTTCAGAAAATTTCTATTCTCATAAGCCACATCCGGTCTTTTTGAATTCTTTTTCATCGAAACCCTCTCCCTTATCTATTTTAGGCGATTTCCCGAAACCAGTTCATGGTTTCGGAAATGACCTGCTTTCTGTGTTGTACGGTGTCGTAGGTGTGGTTGGCTCCCGGGATTTTCACAAATTTGGCCGGCCCGGAAGCTATCTTCTTGAACGCCTCAAACCCTTCCCGAAAAAGCGGTTCATCCTGATCTCCCTGCACAATTAATTTGGGAAGAGTCAGCCTGGCAAAAGATTTTTGTATGTCGAAGGAAAGAGCCTCCAGGATGAATCCCCGTTCGACCAGCCACCCCTCGTGTTCGATAACATCCACTTTTTTAAGAGCCCCTTCCAACTGGCCATTGGTGTAGACCTCAAACAGTTTCCGGAAATCCGGAAGGGTAGACCACAAAATAAGACCATCGGCGGCTTCGCTGGCCAGCGTAAGAATGGCGGTTGCGGCACCCATACTGATCCCAAGGACAAAGATTTTCGTAAACCCCATTTTTCGAACGGTGGATAGCGCATCTTTCAGGTTCTGAATATTTTGGCTGACCCGCGTTTCCCGGAATTCTCCTTCACTGTCACCCGACCCAAAAAAATCAAATCGAAATGCCATGGTGCCGTTTCTGGCGAATTCACGGGCCATCTCCACAAACAGGCGTTTATTTTCACCCTTGTGCGAGGTGTACCCGTGGCACATAACCACAACTTTTTCGGTAGGCTTTTCCGGATAATGCCGGATTCCCACCAGCTGATGTCCGTCACTGTAAAAGACGGTTGGAATTTCTAACATAGCCCCTCCCAATTTATTTCACAAATTTATTCTCATGAATTATTGCCTCAGCGATACGACAACAATGGCCAAAACCAACAAAATTCCCCCGATAATTTCGGTCCCCTGCAGCCTCTCCCCGAGAAAAATGGCCGAAAACAAAACCGCAAAAAGAATCTCTGTGAGGGTCAGAAAAGATGTCAGGGTAGCCGTCAAGCCTTTTAAACTAACCGACCAAAAATAAAACGGGACACTGGTAAAAACAATGGCCGTTAAGAGCACAATTTCCAGCTCCTGTCCTGAGAAATGAGTCGGAAAAGGTTCAAAGAGAACAGCCAAAGGCGTCAGAAAAACGACCGTTGCCAAAACAAAGGTTGTTACAATTTCAAATACCGAAGCCGCAGATTGTTCCAGCATTTTTTTACCCAGGATAATAAAAACAGCCCAGCTTACGCCCGCCAATAGAACCAGGCCATCCCCCAGAGGACTCCCCTCCCTCATATGAAAGCCGTATGTACCCATTGTAAGCAAATAAATGCCGATAAACGATAGCACGATTGCACCGTATTTTTCCCAGGTCAACTTTTCACGAAGAAAAAAATGGGCAAAAATGACCACAAAAATCACATTAATACTTACAAAAAAGGACGCCTTGGCGGCTGTGGTTGTTTCCATCCCCAAAAACTGCAAGGCGTACCCCCCTGCGTTAAATAATCCCAGCCACCAGATTCCTCGCGGAAGTTTCCAGAATTGCCGTTTGTTCTTAATAAACGGGTACATGGCCAGAAACGCAACGAGCATCCGAAAATCGGCAAACCACAAGGGTTTGATATACCGCAATCCGTATTTCACAATTGGAAACGACCCTCCCCAAAAAACAGCCGAAAAAAGAGCCGCTACGATCAAAGAACCCTTGGTTTTCATGGTTATTTCAGAATCGAGATCTTTCGTGAAAAGCGGCGGTTTCCGACCTGTATCTGGTAAAGGTAGAGACCCGAGCTTACCGGCTGCCCCAATTGATTTTTTCCTTTCCAGACAAAGCGATGGCTTCCCGGCTGCAAAATCTTTTGTTTCACAATAAGCTGTCCCAGGACATTGTACACGGAAATAGTTGCCGGGATTTGAGAATTTGACAATCGGACTTGCAGTGTTACCCCGCTTGAATAAAGCGTCCTTTGGCGGACCGGATTCGGGAAAACGGCACTCAGATAAAACCGGTCGGGTGCACCTGAGGAGTGGCTTTCGGGGTTCACACCTGCAATTGTAAAGCCCATAAATCCCAGAATCCGCCCCATGGCCTTCTTGCGAACCGAATCGATCGTGATCGTCTCAAAGGGGAAGCCCCAGTACATCACTCTGCCAATTTCCGTTCCCGTTCCAAATGTGCCCTCAAAGTCCACGCCTGCTGTGTACGAGGTGCCTGTGTAGAGGAGGTCGGCTCTTCCTCCATTTACAGGGGAAATACAATCGGCATATTTCACCAGGTAGGTTCCGTGTGTACCGTCGCCAAAACGAAACGACCCCAGTGGCGACAACGTTTCGCCGGAAATCCCCGTCACGGAAAACCGTTTGGCATCATCCCGAACATACTGGGATTTCAGGTAATTCCTGAAAAATTCGCGCCCGTTATTCTTGTAGTCCAGATCCCAGGCAATTTCCGATCCGGAAACAAAGAGCCCTCCCCCGCCCTCAAGGTAGGCTTCGGCTTTTTCCTGCTCGGCCGCGCTGAAGGTATGATCCGCGGTCGATTCTTCTCCCAGAATCCAATCCACAAACGTGTAATCTGAAAGATCCACCGTTCCGTTTTCCACCATTTCATTGCTGCAGGATTCAAACGAGAGGCCGTTCTCGGAAACAGGAGCGGCATGAAGTCGGATAAAATTCCTGGTATTGGTTGATTTTTGACGGTCGTAACCGTAAACCAACAGCACTTTTGGGACACGGTTTCCGGTTTGAACAGCAAGTACTTCACCGGGAGAGCTTTCCTCGCCCGTTGTGTCGATGGATACCAGCCGCACGTAAGTGGGCTGATCGGGCATCAACGAATCGATGGTGAATGAAGAATCGCTTTCCTCTTCAAGAAAATTGAAGCTGCGCCCGTCGGTGCTTGTAAAGACCTTCACCCGTGAGATATCGGGAAATTTCTGCCAGACGATTTCCGCCATTTGGGGCCCGATCCGCTTGACCAGATACGGGGGTGCCTGCACAAAAAGTTGGTCGAAACGCCGGGGCGTGTAATCGCCCCAGTAAACGGCTCGCCGAACCACCTTTGCGGCGCTCCCGGAGGCCTCGTAAACAATGGGGCGCCCGTCCGGGGCACGCATGTCGAACAGGCGGACATGGCTGTGGGGTTTGTTGAGAATGTCTCCCTGTTTCAATTGGCTGCGAGCGATTTCAGTCGAATAGTTGGGAAGGGTTGCCGTGGACTGCCGCGGGATTTCCCAGCACCGCGAAACGTAGGCCGAGCAGTCAATCCCTGTGGCCCAGGGAGGAACCCCGCCGTAATAATTGTAATGGCACAGGTGACTTCCGGCCCCGTCACCGGCGGCAATCCGTTGCAGGAACCGTTCAACGGAGTCATTTCCGCCGTAGGAATAGGCTTCCCCGCGAAACGTGCCGCCCGCATAAAAATCGCACGGCTGACATCCGCCCGACGTGTAGGGATGATTCACATTTGCCGATGAACACGTCCAAACCACCTCGGCAAAGGTTTTGGCGTTTTCCATGATTTGTTCACGGGTAATGGCCTGGGCCTGTGTGGCTAAGAACGCCAAAAAAATAAACATTCCAAATTTTGAAAGATGATTAAATATCCTCATTGGCGCCATTCCCATTTTAGGATTGAAAAACTCTCAGGCAAAATTCGCATGAAATAAATAGTCCCTTTTGCGTCAATTGTAATAGGTCTGTGGATGTCCGCGATGTTTTCATTGGGAATATCAATTTTCGCCATCAGCTTACCGTCGGGCGAATAACGGAGGACAGAAAATACGGATTTCCCGGGTTCAGGGAGGATTTCTTCCAACACGTAAAAATTATTCTTTTGGTCGGAATTGAGGTACTGAACGGCACCCAGATGGGCCTGCGGTGAAATTGAGATTGTGTGGGTATTGCGTCCCGAAGCGTCCAAAACCCAGATTTCCCCTGCGTCTTCGGACTTCCAGAGCGTTCGATAGCGGTTTTTCCCAAACCGTCCGGCCAATCCTTCAAGAGGCTGAGCCGTTGCCTTCAGGAGCGAGGGGATCTGCGAAATGGTTTTAATCTGCGATTGATCAAGCAATGCGTAGGTTTTTTGCTCCGATGTGAGCACCACCAATCGGTCGTTTTGCCAACGGATACCCTCCAATAAATTGATCGAAGACGGAACCAGAAAGCTTTTTTTAAATCTCCCCAGCGTATCGATGATGGAAATTTGGCCGTCGTAGGGGGCCAGCAGGTAAAGCCATCCGTTGGGCCCGGATGTAATGTCCATGGCACGGGAGCGAATGGGAAACGCCCGGATAAACCGGCCGTCCTCTCGAAATCCCTGCACACGGCTGTTCACCAGATCGATTACCCAGAGGTTACCCGACGCGTCTACGGTAAGGGCTTCGGGCGCCACTCCTTCGGCCTCCTTAAGCAGCCCAAATTGTCCCGGCGCCGAGCCCCAGGGCGTCTGAAGAAGAACCGTTCGGGAATAACTCCCTCCCTTCGAACAGGAAACAAAACTTAGCAGTAAGAAAACCGAAAACCAGCCAATACGGAGCGATTTGGTCATGATAGGTTCCTTTATTACCATTTTGATTCACTCATGCAATTTTCGGTCGGGTTCTTAAACCGCCTTCCGAAAATGTATTTTTTGCGAAATTTAATAATACTCAAATTCCAGCTAAAAATCAAGCGAATTAGGGCGTATTCCCCAAATGGGGGCATTTTGATTCAATCAATCATTTTCAGAGTACTTTTGAAGAAAAATAAAATCCCATTTTCATAGCCGTGAATCTGCGGAGGAATGATGCGGGTCCTGTCGTTCATCTGCCCAATTTTATTTTCTTGATTCTTACACCAACATTTCTTACATTTTAGCCTGATTTTTTGGGCAAGTGTAGAAAGAGAAGGGAAAATCATTTGAAACAGTCCGAGGACAAAACATCCAGTCGTTTATCTGTGCGATCGGAAGAAACTATCACCAACCGGCGTTTACTCACACTCTCTATCGCCGCACTGGGCGTCGTATTCGGCGACATCGGGACGAGTCCGCTCTATGCTATTCGGGAATGTTTTTACGGGGATTATCGGGTGGCGGTCACGTCTGCAAATATTTTCGGCGTGTTGTCCCTTATTTTCTGGGCCCTGATTATTGTCGTCACGCTAAAATATTTGACCTTTATTCTCCGTGCGGACAATCGGGGAGAAGGCGGGATTATTGCCCTTACGTCGCTGCTGAAACCCAGAGGTCCCATGAAACGCAATGTACAGTGGACCCTCGTCGCCATTGGTATTTTCGGCGCCAGCCTGCTCTACGGTGACGGAATGATTACCCCGGCTATTTCCGTGATGAGCGCTTTTGAAGGGATTTCGGTCTTCGCCCCCCAATTCGATGCCTTTATCATTCCCCTGACCGTGATTATCCTGGCGGGTCTGTTTTTTATTCAACCCCGGGGAACGGGAAAAATCGGGGCTCTTTTTGGCCCGATCATCTTCTTCTGGTTTTCGACAATCGGGATTCTTGGCCTTCTCGAAATTATTCGGAATCCCCGGATTCTTCTGGCGCTTTGGCCCGGTTACGGGCTGAGTTTTCTCATTCAAAACCACATTCACGGATTTCTGGTTTTGGGGGCTGTTTTTTTGGTTGTTACGGGCGCCGAAGCCCTTTACGCGGATATGGGACATTTCGGGAAACGCCCCATTCGTCTGGTTTGGGGATTCTTTGTGCTTCCCGCCCTTCTGCTCAACTATTTCGGGCAGGGGGCTATTCTGCTTTACAAACCCGAACTGGCCCACAACCCCTTTTATGCCCTGGTTCCCTCCTGGGGAATGATTCCAATGGTTGTGCTGGCCGCTGCCGCGACCATCATTGCGTCTCAGGCGGTCATTTCCGGGGCCTTTTCCCTCACCCTTCAGGCGGCTCAACTGGGTTTTCTGCCGCGGATCAAAATCATTCACACCTCCGCCAGCCAGTACGGACAAATTTACGTCCCTATTGTTAATTGGATTTTGATGATTTCTACCATTAGCCTGGCCATTGGATTTCACTCGTCCACCCATCTGGCAGCCGCCTACGGCGTGGCCGTGACCTCCACCATGCTCATTTCGACGATCCTCTTTGCGGTCATTGCGCATAAAAAGTGGAAGTGGAGTCTGGCCGTTCTCATTCCTCTCATCAGTTTTTTCTTTGTTGTGGATGTCTCGTTTTTTCTGGCCAATGTCAGCAAAATTTTGCACGGGGCCTGGTTCCCACTGGTAATCGGCGGACTGGTTTATTTAATCATGATCACCTGGAGGCGGGGACGGGACTATCTGGGAGGGCAAATGAGACGGTTGACGGTTCCTCTGAAAGAGTTCCAGGAATCGATCGAAAAGAATCCTCCTCAGCGGGTTGAAGGCGAGGCTGTTTTTCTTTCAGGGCATGCCGACGTGGTTCCCGTGTCGCTCCTGTACAATTTAAAGCACAACAAAATTCTCCACTCGGAAATTGCTTTTCTGCACATCGTAACCGAAGAGGTGCCCCGCGTTCCTAACAAGGATAAGGTGGAGCTTTACAGGTTGGGCCGCGGATTCCACAAGGTTGTGGCTCATTACGGATTCATGGAGCATCCCAATATTCGAAATATTCTGTCGCTGGCGATTCAGCAAGGGCTGGAGTTTCGGCTGGACACCCTCAGCTTTTTCCTGGGGCGTGAAAAACTAATCCCCGGGACGCATCCCAAAATGAGCCTTTGGCGGATTCACCTGTTCGAGTTCCTGTCCCGAAATGCCGTGGATGCCACCGACTATTTCCGAATTCCCCCTGCTCAGGTGATTGAATTGGTCGTGGCCCTGCGGATTTAACCCCTAAAATTAAAATAAATCCCTATTTTTAAAATGCCGGGGATTTTGCACTGACTTTATTTTTCCACAATCTCAAATTCCGCCTTTTCCCGGATGTCTTCCGAAGACGCTCCCATTTGAACCTCGTACGTCCCCGGCTCAACCACAAAAGACTTCTCCTTCGTACTGTAGTAAGCCAGATTCGAAATGGGTAACGTAAACTCCAGAGTTCGGGCTGCCCCCGCACGTAAATGAATGCGACGAAACGCCTTGAGAATTCTTTTCTGTGTCAGATGCCTGGAATGCAGGGCACGAATGTAGAGCTGAACGACTTCATCCCCATCCCGTTCGCCGGTATTTTTGATGTCAAGTGATAGTTTCAACGAGTCGGATGATCCCAATGTATTCGAATCCAGTTTTAGGCCGCTGTACGCAAACGTGGTGTAACTCAGTCCGAATCCGAATGGGAACAGGGGCTTTTCCTTTAAATACATGTACGTGCGGCCTTTGGTCAGGTCGTAATCGTCAAACGGCGGCAATTGATCCGTGGAAGCGTAAAAGGTCACGGGCAGGCGGCCGCCGGGATTGTAATCACCGAAAAGAACATCCGCGATTGCCGTACCGCCCTCCTCGCCCGGATACCAGGCGTCCAAAATGGCAGGCACATGCTCGTTTGCCCAGCGAATGGCCACGGGACTGCCGTTTTCCAACACCAGAACCACATTGGGATTGGCGGCGGTCACCTTCTTTAAAAATTCCTCCTGCACCCGGGGCAGTTCGATCCGCTTCCGATCCATCGCCTCCGCCTCCTGAGTCTGATCCAGTCCCAGGACGGCAATCACCACATCCGATTCCCGGGCTATTCTGAGAGCCTTTTCTTCCTCCGCATTTTCGAAATCCCACACCAATTTGACCACAGCATCGCCCATGTCTTCAAAATAATCGATTTGAATCGGGTAGGCCTTCCCCGCTTCCAATTTTACCGAAATCACATTTTGCGTGGCAGCCCGATCCACCCATTGATCGACAACCAGCTTACCGTCCAAATAAAATCGGACGCCGTCGTCTGTTACCACTCCGATTTTGTAGGTGCGTGTTTCCGGTGGAATAAGGTACCCCGTCCAGCGCACGGAGAATTTGTCCGTGGGGATTTTGGACGGATCGGGAGATCCCCCTCCCCAGTCAAAATCGATGGTAGCATCCGTTCGACTGAATAGGGGGTTTCCTTCAAGGTTTTTATTTGTAAAATAGTCTCCTCGCAGGCCGGATGCTCCTCCAGTCTTTTCTTCGGTAACCAGATACCGGGATGAAATGACCGGAAGAATATCGCTGGAAATCTCACAGCCGCGGGCGTACCGTACCACGGTTTTTTCCGAAACCTTGTTCCGGATACCCTCCAGAGGCGTTACCGCCCGGGATGGCTGTCCGCTGTAATTTCCGAATTGAAGAGAATTGGCATTCGGCCCCACAACCGCAATGGATTTCAACTCTTTTGAAAGCGGCAGGAAATGATCTTCGTTTTTCAGCAAAACCATGGATTCCAGCGCCGTCTGGAGGGCCAGTTCCCGGTGTTTGGGGCTGTCCACCACGCTGTAAGGAATCTTTGCAAACGGCACCCGTTCAGGCGGATCAAACATGCCCAATTGAAACCGTGCCTTGAAAAGGCGTGTGACGGCTTGATCAATCACCTTTTCAGAAATCAACCCATCTTGCACTGCCTTAAGCAGACTTTTGGGATAGGCCTCCCCGCAGTTCAAATCGCAGCCCGCCTTCACGGCCTTGGCAGAGGCTTCTTCCAGACTTTTGGCATAATGGTGGTTTCTGTAGATGTCGTCAATTGCTCCGCAATCGGAAACCACGTACCCCGAAAAACCCCACTCTTCCCGCAAAATTTCCTTTAAGAGAAAGGGATTCGCACAGCACGGTACACCGTTGACAGCGTTGTAAGCCCCCATAATGGACTGGGCCCGGCCTTCGCGAACGCAAGCCTCAAATTGGGGTAAATAGTACTCCCGCAACTGGCGCTCGTTCACATCGGCCGAACCGGTGTGACGGCGTTCCTCGTCATTGTTCATGGCGTAGTGTTTGGGTGTGGCCACCAATTTAAGATAGCGGGACTCCTCTCCCTGAAGCCCCTTGATAAACGCGACGCCCATCCGGGAGGTCAGGTAGGGATCTTCGCCGTAGGTCTCCTGGGTGCGTCCCCACCGCGGATCACGGGCCATGTTCACCACAGGGGTCCAAAATGTGAGTCCGTAGTAGCGTTTGCGATTGCCCTCGGCCAAAGCCTTGTGATGTTTGGCTCGGGCCTCGTCGGAAATGGCTTTGGCTACACGGTAAATCAGCTCCTGGTGCCAAGTGGCTGCCATCCCAATGGCCTGCGGGAAAACGGTGACAATCCCGGCACGCGCCACGCCGTGGAGGCATTCGTTCCACCAGTCGTACTCGGGAATTCCAAGCCGTTTAATAGCCGGCGAGGTATTTCCCATCTGAGACACCTTTTCTTCTAATGTCATTCTTGAAATCAGGTCTTCTACTCTTTGATCCACAGATAGATCAGGATTTTCATATGGTTCCATTTTT
>JAADHR010000190.1 GCA_013151735.1 Calditrichota bacterium
ATCAAACAAAATTCACTCAATTTAGACAAAATGGTTCTACTGGAATTTTTGTGGAAAAGACACTCCTTTTGGAAATAGAACCCTGCCTTTTGAACCCACCCCCTGACTCCCCCTTGTATATTTAAAATTGGGGATAGGGAGGAAAATTGAGATTGAGAAAAAAAGGCTTTACTTGTTCATCCAAAAACCCGACATTATCCGGCGTGGTAGAAGGTTTCCCCCTTGGGTCATGAACCCGTTAGGGAGTTTCTTCGATGCGCCGGATAAAAGTCGGTTAATAACTTGGCTCTCGAAGCCGCATTCAACAAGGCTGATGATGTCCGGTTTTTTAATTAGTTTCAACGAACAAGTAAAGGAGTCCCATCATGGAAAACTTTTATATGGGATGTGACGTGAGTAAAGGGTATGCCGATTTTGTCATCATCGATCAAAACAAAAAGCTCATGGAGCCTGTCTTTCAAATCGATGATACATTTGATGGCCATAACCAACTCTACACCATCCTATCAAAATTTTTGACCAAGCATCCGGGTGCCACGTTGTACTGCGCCGTGGAAAGCACCGGCGGACTGGAGGATAACTGGCTTAAGTTGCTGCACCGATTAAGCGCTATCTTGTCTGTCAGAGCCGCCAGAATCAATCCCATGGGGCCTCACAATCTCCATAAGGCCTCAATGGTTCGAAATGGCACCGATGCCATCAGTGCCCAACTGATCGCCGAGTATCTGATCGCCTTTGCCGATAAGGTGCGATACAACGAAACCGACCCCTATGTCTCTTTGAGGAAACAGTGGAATCTGATTGAAATGTACAAAAAGCAGAAAACTCAACTACTCAACCAATTAAGCCTGCACCTGTACACCGCGGTTCCTTTTCTGGTTCACTATTGTAAATATGGCGTACCCCGGTGGATTTTGCTTCTTTTGAAAGCCTATCCCTCCGCCTCAAAGATAGCCAGGGCTCGCACCCAATCGTTGCACAAAATTCCCTATGTTTCTGTTAAACGAGCCCAGACGCTCGCAATAGAAGCCAAACATTCGGTCGGCGCCGTCGACGACCCATACAGTGCTCTGGTCATCCAATCTATCGTTTCACAAATTCTCCATTTGGAAAAATTAATCAACCAGCATAAACGGTATATGACCCAACACTGTCAGTTACCACAGGTGCAGCTTCTGACCTCCTTCAAGGGAATCGGCATCTACTCCGCTGTTGGGCTGATGCTCAATATTATCTCCGTAGAACGTTTCCCCTCTGCCAAAAATCTGGCCTCCTATTTTGGCCTTCACCCCGTCTACAAACGAAGTGGGGACAGCAAAGAGGGCGTGTACATGAGCAAAAAAGGCCGCTCTGCCCCCCGGGAAATCCTCTACTGGGTAGCCAAAAGTGCCATCGTCTCCAATCCCCTGATCAAAGAGTTCTATCAGAGGCACATTAAAAACGGAAAAACCAAAATGTCTGCGCTCGGAATCTGTATGCATAAAATCGCCCGTATTGTCTTTGGAATGCTCAAACATCAGAAACCCTTCGACCCAGCCATTGACAGACGAAATACCCATGCAGGCTCTCCCGCACAGGTCCGCTTACATGAGTTCCGTAATAAACGCCGGTTTCAAAAAACTTCTGATGTGGCGCCTATCTCCAGAAGACAGGTCGCTATTAGAAAAGAGAGGAAGCTGTCCCAACTCACTGAAAGTGAGCCGTTCGGGATCTGTGCCTCCTCTCCTTCAAATACGTAACTTTGTCCTTTTAAATATAAGGAGTCTTATGTCAATGAACAAGTAAAAACTCTTCCTAAACAACTTACAAAAAAAGTTGTTTCCCCCTTGACTTTAACCTTAATAACTCCCTTAAATAAGGGAGGGGGAGTGAGGGGGTGGGTTGAAAAAAAGTTAAATACTAAAATCCGATTTTTTCAAAGCCTTCTTATTAAGGATTTTTTCTCGTACAATTTACCATTGTACAATCTTCCGTGGAAGGCGATCTTGGCAACGGGCCTGTTCTTTCGGTCGCCCTTCGAAAAAGTAAAATCGTTTTAAGAATCAAGAGGATCCCCTGTGATGAAAGCATTCTGGAGGCGTTTGTCAATTTTGGTCGTTTGGGGTGTTGTTTTCAGTTTTCTTCCTGGCCTGGCCTTACCCCTCATAGGCAGTCAGCCGGTACGTCTGCAAGTTGATCCGCGCATCACCTCGCCGCCGCGTTTTGGACTTCTGGATTTGGAAAAGGCGCTCTCCGAAAAAGGGATTCTATTTCGAAAAAGCGGGAACCCCGCCATCTCTGATCAAAAAAGCTCTGGTTTTACGATTGTCATTAAAAAACCCCCCGTTCGCAACCCCTATCTTTGGCCCAAACCGGAATCGTACCGCCTCACAAAAGAAGGAGACCGTCAACTCGTTGTAACGGGGTCGGATCCTGTAGGCCTCATGTACGGAATTTTTGAGCTAAGCGAACGTCTTTCAATGAGTAAGAAATCCGGACTCGGAGCCCTTCAGGGGATTCAGCCGGTTTACGGGGAGCCTGCACTGGCCATTCGTGCGGACAATCCCTTTTTGACGGTGGAAGGGAAAACCGGCATCTCAAAATGGTTTTACGATGAGCGTTACTGGGAGGCCTATTTTTCGCGTTTGGCCCGCAGCCGGTTTAACCTTTGTGATATTCACGCCATGTACCGGTACCACCAGACCAATTTCCCCAATATTTTTCCCTTCTTCTTAAAGAATCCAAATTTGCCCGGAACCTCCTGGCCGGACGAAAATCAGTCCCGGAATCTGGCCATGTTGAAACGCATTGTGGATATTGCCGAGGCGCACGGCGTACACGTGTCGCTGATGAATTACGCAGTGGACACCCCGAACATCCCGATGGGCGATGAGAAAAAGCTGACCCGGCAGATCCGCTGGGCAGTGGCCGAATTGTTGAAACGCGTTCCCAAATTGTGGATGTTCGGTTTTCGCATTGGGGAGTCCGGGAAAAGTGAGGATTTTTTCAAAAATGCCTATTTGGAAGGAATTACCGACTCCGGCAAAAAGAATGTCCGGCTTTACACCCGCACCTGGCTGGCCGATTTTCGGAAGCTTTCGCAGATCGGAATGGCCTATCCGGATCATTTCTACATTGAGATCAAGTACAACGGGGAACATCTGGGGGCACCTTACCAGGCCATCCAGGGGCGCTGGGGGTCTTATTCCTACGAAAGCTATCTGGATTACCCGCGCTACTGGAAGATCATCTGGCAAATTCGTGCCAATGGAACGCACCGCTTGTTTCCCTGGAACGATGCCGAATTCGTCCGCCGAACGGTGGCTTCCTGCCGTTTGGGGAATGCGGTCGGATTCACACTGGAACCGATCACGGCCTACTTTCCTCAGGATCCGGAGCGCATCTACAAACACCCGGGAGGCATGCGGTACACCACAGAGCGCTACTGGTCGTGGTATCTGCTGTGGGGGCGGCTGGGGTACGATCCCGAAACGCCGGATGCGGTTTTCGAACATGCCTTTCGTCAGCGGTACGGGAAAACGGCCGGCAGCCGGATTTACCGAACCACAACGCTGGCCAGCCGGATTATTCCGCTCATTTACCAGCACCATTGTTTGGGTCCCGATCACCGCAACTTTGCCCCTGAATTTGAAACCGGGAACCGCATCGACAAGGTCAAGAAAATTCACGATATCGATTCGTTTGCTAAGGCCACCGTTCTGGATCGACAGTCGTATTTGAATTGTGAAGATTTTGTGGCCGCTTTTTTAGCCGACAGCGTGAATGGGAAAATCACGCCTCTTCAGGCGGCCAATCAGTTGGATGAATGGGCCGATTCTGTGCGGGCGGGCCTCGCGGGACTTTCTGTCCGGAAATCCCCGGAGGAATGGGGCCTGTGGCGGACCGATTTACGGGCACTGGAGGCTCTGGCACGCTATTACGCGGAAAAGGATCGGGCGGCTGTGGCCCTGCAGTTTTTCTATCGAACCCGGGATGTTTCCCAATTGCCCCGTGCCAAACAGCATGTGCGGCAGGCCATTCGGTTCTGGAAGCAGCTATCGGCCATCACACAAAAACAGTACAAGCCCATTTTAGACCCTCTGCGTACGGGACCGGCCTTCACCTGGGAAAAAATGCTGCCCGAGTTAAGGGCCGATGAACAGCGCGTAAACGCCGTGTTTCACCAGGTGGAAATCTCTCCAAAACCTATGTTCGGACACGTTCCCCCCCAAAGACTTTCTCCCGGTCAGGAGGCCTGCTTGTCCTTTGGCCTTCGGGCAAAATCTCCTCAGCAGGTAAAACTCCATTTTTGGATCGCAAACACCCCTCCGAAAGTTGTCCTGTGTCAGCCCGCCGGTCTGTGGACCCTGACGGGGAAAATTCCGGGAACAATTCTGAAACCGGGAGCCATTTTGCACTACTGGTTTACCTTTCGTGTTGGGAATCAGGTTTTTGCCTTGCCGGAAGGGGG
>JAADHR010000191.1:0-3812 GCA_013151735.1 Calditrichota bacterium
CAATCGCCTCCAACCCACGAAGTGGGTTCAACATTTGTAGCGTTGAAATCAAAAAAATACGAACAACGCCGAAGGTGTTGAACCTCCCTCTGAAGGGTTCGATTTTCGCCTCCTTCCCCGTCAATGTCTAACTTCCTTGATGTTCGTAAAAGCAACACCAATCCCCCCCTTCTATTCTATTTCTAATTATACTAATATTCCACCATCGTATTCGTTCGTAAATAGCGCCGGTATTTCCGGGCAAATTCGCGCTTGTAATTCTCCACAAATACCTGGTAACTGGCGTCATCCGGGCGGCTGGTGCGCTGCCATTCGAAATCGGCGGCGTGCATTTTGGGCGAAAGCACAATCCGGTCGGTGCCAATTTTCGGGTACCCTTTCCGACTCAATCCGCCGCTGTCTTTCACCGGGTAGGTTTTCCCGTTCACGGTTACGGACTTCAAAAACACAAAATAGGGCACGTGAACCACAATTTCCTTCGGCGGATTGCGGAACTTTCCCGTCCACTTAAAATGGGCACCGTCTTTTGTGGGCACAAGCGAAAAACTCAAATTCCCAAATGTGGTGGTGGCGTTGTCCACGCCAATGGACACGCCGTTTTGAAGCCAGGCGGGCGAGATGACTGAAAACAGGTGCAACTGGTCGCCTTCTTCCCGCACCATGATATCGCGCATCAGGCCGCGGTATTTGGCCGCAAACCAGCCGTGTGGCGTGAGGTTGCCGTGCACGTCCCGGTCGGCCCAGGGCACCACGGAATACTCAAATCCGGCGTTTGTGCTGGTGGTGTGCACCAAAATCGAATACAAATCGTGGAGCACATTCCGCTGCTCTCCGCGCACCAGGGACGTTTGGGTGACGTTTGTGGTCAAATAATTGTGCACGTAGCGCTGGTTGCCGTACGTGATGATGCCTTCGCGGAATTTTTCCCGGGCTTCAATCTGGGTGGCCGTCACCATCGGATCAAAGGGATTCAGAACCTCCGTGGGGTACACACTCAGCAGGTTTCCCCAATCCTGACCGCCCAGGTAATCCAGTCCCGGCGGAATGTACCCGCCGCTCATCTGCGTAATGGCCAGCAGGCGTTTCATGAGAGCAGCGTAGTAATCATCGTACTCCTTCTGAAAAGCCGCCGCGTCCTCGGTCTTACCAATGCCTTTTGCCAGAAGAATCGCTTTCTTTAAGCCCAACAACGCCCAGAAATTGTGTCCCGTCACATGACCGGTAATCCGTTCGTTGTCCCCGGGACGCGTTTTTGGCATCAGATGGTAGGGGTCACTTTGGCGCGCCTGGTGCAGCCACGCCACCGCTTTTTTAATGAGAGGAAACATCTTCTCGGCAAATGCCTGGTCATGGGTAAATTCGTAGTGCTGGCCAAACGCCCAAAGGGTCTGTCCCCAGCCGTCAAACTGGCCGCCCTGGGACACGAAATTGCCGTCCTTTTGCTGCCAGCGCGGGAAAAAGCTGAGCACCTGTTTGGCCACATTGTGGTAGCCGGTCAAGTCGTATTCCCGCACCACAAAAGAGGCATCCCGCAGCCAGAAGGCGTGGTATTGAAACAAATTGACCGTTTGAATAAAATGCCCCTGGTATGTGCTGAGCGACATGAGATTGTAAATGAGATTGGTTTTAAACGTATTCACCACCTTGGGTTCCGGCAGATGAAGCTGCATCCCCGCATTGACCCACTTTTCCCAGAAGGCCACTGTTCGCTGGTGCTGTCCATCCCAGGTAAGCTTTTGCAGGCGGGCCACGTCTGCACTGTTTTTGGGAATGGGCTGGTACGGCATTTTGAAATCCAAAACCAACGAATCTCCGGGTTGCAGGAAAAAGTCGTAGAATACCCAGCCCATTGGTTTGGTAGGCAGAAGTTTGCCGCCCGTCAACTGACGCACGGTTTTTACCGTGTATTTCGCTCCGGCTTTCTCGGTTGGGAAAAGTACCAGCAAGCTGTCGCTGCGAAAAACCCCGTTCTTTGAGAAGGTAAACTTCCAATTGGGGTTGAAAGGCACGCCAAAGTGCCACCGAGCGCCCGGGTAACGGGGCAATTGGGGACGTTTGAACCGGTGACTGCCATCGGCATTGGTGTACCGAAACGCCAGGGCAAAAAAATCGTGGCGCGGGTTTTTACTCCGATTAGTGATCCTCACGCGAATAAAATTAATTAAATTGGAGGCCGGGTCTTCCGTGAGCGAATTGGCAAAGGTTCGGAAGGCATACCGCACCCCCTGCTTACACACGCTGTAACGGAAAATCGGCAAGTACCCTTTTTCCAGCGTTCGAATGCGCTGGTTGATTGGGTGGGGCGGGTTCCCCGTAAAAAACATCATTTCGGCGTAGCCCGTGTACAAAAATCCCTCGGGGGTAATTTCCGTGCCGTTGGGATTGTACATGACCCCCATTTGATCCGTCGGGTAGGCCACGTAATTAAACGGCGCATTGGGCGCATCGATTTTCGGGGAAATCATCTGAGCCCAAAGCGGCATCTGAAAAAACGCCACCATTCCAATTAATATCCCCAGTTTTTTGACTGAAACTCGCATCGCACCCTCCTTCATTTTGCTTCCAAACAGATCTGACTTGTAACCGATGGATTCCGCGATTCCCCCGAAAACAAATCGAATTAAATAGGGTTTATTTTTTCTTTTGCCCCCCTTACCGGGGCAGGCTCTTTTTCCTTCTCTAAAAACCGGGCAAAAATTTTCGGGTAGAGAATTTTTTCTTCGATCTGAAACGCCGCAAACAAGTACAACCCGCCAATAATCAAATCCACCAGGTAATGCTGATTCAAATACATGGCCGCCAGCCAGGTGCCCAGCGGGTACAACAGCATCCACTTCAGGTATTTGTGGAACTTCAGGTAGAGAAACGAAATCGCCGCAATGGGGTAGGCTCCGTGCAGAGAGGGAATGGCCGCAAAATGATTGGGATTGAAGGAATCCCAAATAGTTGCAAAGAAATGGCCCCCGAGAAGCCGGTCGACGTCAATCAGCGAGCCGGCACTCAAGCCAAAATAGTGGGTGTGCTGGGGTTGCGCAAATCCGTAGTGCATGACGTACCAGGGCGGTGCCGTGGGAAAAAGCATGAACGTGACCAGCGCCATAAAATTCAGGGTAGTCAGGGTGTAGGCAAACCGGTAGAACATTTTTCGGTCGTTTGTGGTGTGCCAGAACACCCAGCCAATGACAATGGGAACGGCAAAATGGAAGGTGTAGAAATTGGCACTCACCACAGTAAAAAAGTGAGCCAGTGTGTGGAGTGAGGTCTTTTCCTGCCAATGCTGAAAAATAAACGGCAGAATTTTGCCGTGCAAAAAGGGGTAGAAAAGCAATTGCTCGGCGCGGAACGGAAAGTACGTGTGCACATAGCCAAGCAGGTTGTCTGCCACGCCGCGCATCATGTCGTAGGCAATCCAAAAAACAATGAAAGGAGACCAATCCACCAGAAACTGGCGCGAGCGATTCCGTCCAAAGGCCAGCACCACAATGAGCATGGCCAGGAAGGCATGGTCGGGCCGCAGGTGGGTGATCTGATTTTCCAGAATGAAAAAAAGAACAACCAGGACCAGCACGGTGATTTGAAATTTGCCGGTACGCTTCGAAAAAAATTCTTTTAGTGACATGCGTTTACGTTCTCACTTTTGCTTTTTTCCATTCTGAATTTTTCAGAACACTTTTAACCCGAGAATGAAACAGACAACAAACCCAAAGCCCCCGGGCCCTTCTCGCTCAAAAACTCCTCTTAATGTAAAAATCTTTGGGTTTTGTTGCAAGTAAATTTACAACCCCTGCAAAGGATTTGATTCTTCGCAAGGC
>JAADHR010000191.1:3851-5079 GCA_013151735.1 Calditrichota bacterium
TACGGCAGCAACCAGAATGCGCCGTCCCGGAGCGTGCGCCCGCCGTCTCCGCCGCGCAGCTCGTAGGGGTCTCCGTTCCAGCGCATCAGCGGGCGCTCCGAATAGGGATATACTCGCTCACTTTGGCTGATCCGGCCATGACGATCCCGAAATTTCTGCTTGTAATCCGTACGGTGCGTGTTGTCCACCGTCCAGTCAATCAGATCCAACGGGACGTCTTTAAACCAGGCCAGGCATTTCTGCGCATCATAGGTGCCGTCGGGTTTGGGAAAATCTTCAAATACATTTTGCCAATCATTAAGATGAGCAAAAATCGAGGCCCCGTACACGTAATTGAAAAACGTGCTGATTTCCGGGCGTTCGATTTCCCAGGAGCGCTGAATGCTGGAAAGGTAAATAGCCACTAATTCGGGGTCGGTTTCATACTGAAGCAAGTGGTAATACGGCACAAACGCCAGTTCGTCGTCGCTGTGATTAATAATGCTGTGCGGCCAGATGAGTTTTTGCCGCACCGTGTTAATGGCGTACCCGTGTTTCTCGATGAGGTCGCGGTAGCACTTCTGGTATTTTTCATCGCCGGTAATGTGGTAGGCCACCTTTAAATGGGACAGGATTTCCAGGGAATTGAGTCCCCGCTCCGCCAGGCGTTTGAGTTTTTCGTTCAATTCCTGCGGTCCCCAAAATCCCCACAAAGTTGGTTTGCCGTCCAGATCCAGAAGGTAGTAATCGTGATCCACAATGTAATCGGTAATCCGTTTCACATAGGCCCGGATTTCCTTTTTCTCCTTTGGCGTAGCTGCTAAATCGTAGTAACAGGCGTAGGCAAAATAATGCCCGTCCACCTCGTCGCTGGAGGTGTCGCCTTTCCATTCCCACTTGCCGTCGGGAGTGAGGTGCCATTCGCCTCCGTAGTGCAGGCGTTCCGGTTCACCGGCAGGAACAATTGAGCGGGAAATAAATCCGGGAATTCCGTTCACACGTTCCAACCACATGAGCGCGTCCAGCGATTTTCGGGCATTCTTTTTGGCTTCGGGATCGTGTGTCACGGCGTAACGGAAGCATTCCGCCCCGATGTAAAGTGACGTCCAGAGACCGTCGTTGTCGCTGTGAGGTTTGAAGGTACCGCCCGAAAGGTCGCCCGGAATTTTCAACCTTGCGTCCCCCACAAACCCCAGACGCGTGTTGTATTTTTGGAGCTGGCGGTCGTAAAAGGCAGCCTTTTTTTCGA
>JAADHR010000192.1 GCA_013151735.1 Calditrichota bacterium
ATGGTGATTGCGCATTATTTCCCGGAGTACGAACAGGAGATCAAAAAGGCGCTCCCCTTAGAAAAATAACCTTGCGCAGGCTGGGAACCTTCGCAAAATTACGTTCCACTTTTTAACCGGGAACAGGCCCATTTCATATCCGTTGCGGCTACTCCGTTTCGAATATCTTGGTTAATTCGTCCTGTTCAAATTTCGGGGCCTTTTCCACGTCATTTCCACGCCGAAATACCACTCCCTGCCCGGGAGGCAAAACCGTGCCAATAATTTCTGCCGAAATCCCTTCTTCTTTGAGCGCCTTGACCACCACATCGGCATCCACCGGATCGGTTACGATGATCAGCGCCCCCGAAGCGATGACACCCAGCGGATCCAGCTGAAAATAGTCACACAACTGCCTTGCCGCTTCTAAAACCGGAATTTTCTCCGGCAGAATTTCCAGGCTGACTTTCGCTGCCCGGGTCAATTCGTGCAACCCGGTTAACAATCCGCCTTCCGTGGGATCGTGCATGCCGTGAATGCGAGCCACACGGGTGGCAATTTGGGCATCCTTCAAAACACTGATTCCAGGCTCGTGAAGAAAATTTTTGGCCCTTTTCAGGAACTTCTCACCGAATTTTTTTAAGATCTCCTCTTCCCGCTCCCTGGCCAGGATGGACACTCCTTCGATGGCGATTCCTTTGGTTAGAATAACCAGGTCACCTGCCTGAATGGCCTCCGGCCGCACCAATTTGTTCCGCTGAACGTCCCCGAGCATCTGTCCCACAACAATCGGCCGATCAATGCCCGTGGTGATTTCCGTGTGCCCGCCAATCAACCCAATTTTTAACATCTTGCAGGTAGTCGAAATCTGGCTCATGATGCTCTCAATGAGTTCCGGATTCGTATCTTTTTCCGGTAAAAGAAGCGTCGCCATAAACCATCGGGGCGTTCCGCCTGTACAGGCAATATCGTTGGCATTAATTGTAACGGCGTAAAAACCGATCTCATCTGTTACAAAGGTGATGGGGTCGGTTTTGGCCACAAGGTATTTTTCTCCCCAATCAATCACAGCCGCATCCCGGCCGATTCCGGCTCCCACGATTACCCGATCGTCCGAAATCGAATATTTTTGCAGCAGTTTGTCCAGGTGCTCAATTTGCAGCTTGCCAATGGGAAGCGTGTTTGATTTCATAATCACTCCTGGGTATTTGGGACAATCATTTCGAGATTCCGGGTTGAGGCATTTGCTCAAAAAAGCCTTTGCCCACTAATTATGTAAATTTTCACGAATTAATTTTATTGAAAGTGAATGTGCGTAATTTGTCTCATTCGCGGTTTTCAAAGCAAATGCCTATGTAAATTTAGTAAGAAACTCTTGTTTTTTCAAGCAATCTCTTTGATTTAGCGCAAAGACACCACAAAAATCAGGTGACGTTCGGCGTCTTTGCTTCTTCCACATAGCTGAAATTGACAATCTTATTTTTGCTCAGATCCACATTGGGCACGATCACAACCGCTTTGTCCTCCATGTAGAACTTGGAGCGTCGGATGCCGATTTCTTTCACGGTGACAACTTCGCCCGAGGGGAGTTTAATTTTGTCTCCCACGCGAAAGGGTTGATCAACCATAATCAGAAACCCGGCAATCAGATTGGCAATAGTGTCCTGAGCGGCCAGAGCAATGGCCAGTGAACTGACACCCAGCGTGGCCACCAGCGCACTGATGTTAATCCCAAACAGGCTGAGCAGTGTAATGAACGCCACGGACCAAAGAACCACAATCGTCAGCCGGTGAAAAAGAGGCAGGAATTTGTCGTCCAGTGTGGACTGCGTCTTTTGCACCACATTTTCGTTGTACCAGTGGAAAAAGGCCGTGAGCGCCCGGTGAAAAAAGAGGATCACAAAAAAGGTCAGGATGGTGTAGAACAACCGGGTGAGGATCAGTCCCAGCGAAGCAGACAGGTGCGGGCGTGCCCAGAGGGAATAGGCCAGATACCCGCACAACACAATGACCGCCAAGATAAACGAAAACAGGCTTTTTCGAATAATGGATCTTTCAATGGAATTACTTCCAAATTTCATTCGTCAACTCCCTTCAAATTGATTGGTAACCGGGGCCCAAAAACTCAATAGATAAGATTGCACACGGATCGACATTTTTTCTGCTTCACTCCCGTAAATCACTTGCACTGGCAGCTATTTTACAGAGTTTTATTCCCGGTCATAATATCAACGAAAATATTTTCTCTCAAAAATACCTTGAAATTGTTTCAAAATTTTGTATTTTAATATAATCAACTACACATCTTAAATCAATGGCTTTGATTCTTTTAAAATTAACTCTTAATCACGGTTCACATGCATTCAAAAAACGTTAAATTATTTTTATCCCTCTTTTTATTAATGATGCTTTTTTCGGGATGTACCCGGCATGTCAGTCCGATTTCATCGCAAGAAGAAAAGACAGCCCCGCCTGATCCTTTTTTACAAAATGATCGTCTGGGGCGGGGTATCAACCTGGGGAATGCCCTTGATGCACCTTACGAAGGTGCCTGGGGTGTGGTTTTAAAAGAAAGCTACTTTCAGAAAATTGCGAAAGCCGGTTTCAACTCGGTGCGCATTCCCATCCGGTGGTCGGCGCATGCAGACACGGCCAAACCCTACACGATCGATCCTGCTTTTATGGCGCGTGTGGACTGGGCTGTCCGCCAGGCATTACGCTATAAACTGGCTGTCGTGATTAATATTCATCATTACGATGCCTTGATGCAAAACCCCTCCGGCCAGGAAGAACGTTTTCTGGCTCTGTGGAATCAAATTTCCCTCCACTTTCGGAATTTCTCCGATGCGGTGCTGTTCGAGATCTTAAATGAACCCCATGCCAACCTCACGCCCCAACTGTGGAATGCTCTTTTGCCAAAGGCACTGGCCGTCATTCGGGCGTCCAATCCCCTGCGAACGGTGGTTGTAGGTACGGCAAACTGGGGAGGCATTGCGTCCCTGAGCGATTTGAAAATTCCGGAAGAAGAACAGAATGCCATTGTCACGGTTCATTATTACAACCCCTTTCACTTTACTCACCAGGGCGCGGAGTGGGTTTCCGGAAGCCAGGCCTGGCTCGGCACCCAATGGAATGCAACGGCAGCGGAAGTGGCTGCCATCAATCAGGATTTTGATCGGGTGGCTGACTGGGCCCGCCAGCATAACCGCCCGATTTACGTGGGGGAATTTGGCGCCTACTCGAAAGCGGACCTGGTTTCGCGGGCGCTCTGGACCAATGCCGTGGCCCGGGCAGCGGAAGCCCGGCATTTTAGCTGGGCGTACTGGGAATTTTGTTCGGGTTTCGGTGCCTACGATCCGGTAAAAGAACAGTGGATTCCCCAATTGCTAAAGGCACTCATTCCGTAACATGACGAAAATGGCCTCTTTTACAAAAACGTCTTAATTTGAATTTTTCCCTTTAGCAAATTAAAAATAACACACACACCTGTTTTTTCCCAAACTTTCCCCTACCACCCAAGTAA
>JAADHR010000193.1 GCA_013151735.1 Calditrichota bacterium
ACAACCGAATCCCGACTTCCGGACGCCACAAATCGGGGGCCGTTTGAGAAGGGAATGGTATGGCCCCCTTGCTGAACGTTTGCCAGCAGACTGGTTTGGGCATCGAAGTAGAACGTAACGGTCGGCGTTACCACCTTTAAGAATCGGCCTTCTTTTCTTACATGAGGCATTTGTCCGCCCGTATGAAAAACGCGGGCCACCACCTTAGCAGCAGGTGTCCATTTCCAGGACCAGGTGTTCAGCAGGCGACTGTTGGCATCAAACGCCCGGAGCAGCAGTCCATCAGCCTGACGCCAATGAGCCGGCAGGGGAATGTGCACCCTGCCTTTTTCGTGCGGCGGGAGGTCGGGCCCGCTGAAACTCCCGGAGGCCAGCACAAGGTGCCCGGCACTCTGGTCAGGCGGATCGAAAAAGCGCAGCAATTCCCACTCGAATCGGCATCGATTGAGATTCGTAAAATCAAAACGATTTTCAACCGGGAGATCGCCGGTAAAATCGCTCGGCAAGGGGTTTGCCGTTTCGATGAAAACGGGACTCCAGATTTCCCGGATCGTGTAAAAACTGGCCTCTTTTTCGTGGAACGGTCCCAAAATCCCGTCCGGCGCGTGGTTACCGTCCGTATCAATGAAACAATTCTTGTCCGTGCGCACCACCCCTTCGTCCGCAAACACCCAGAGGAACATCCCCCCAAAATGGGGATGGGGATACAAAAGTTTCCAGTAATCGTCCAGTCCGGCCCCAAGTCCTCCATCGTACAAACCGTGCAGAATTTCCGTCGGCAGCACCAGCGTGGAATCCTTCAGTTCCTTCTGTAACCGGGCATAGCTCGGGTAATGATGGGCATCCACCCGGTTAAACAGCGCCCCCGGGTGTAAAACCGTCCGATGCTGCAAGTCGTACCGGGCAAACTCACCATCCAGATTGGGATTCCACCCGCCTTCATTTCCATTGTCCCAGAAAAGAATGCTGGGATGATTGACATCCCGTTTGAGCATTTCTGCCAGCAGTTTTTTCCCGACCGCTGTTGCGTACGGGGGCCGCTGCCACCCACCCAATTCGTCCAGAACGTACAGGCCCAGTTCGTCACACTGATCCAAAAAATAGCTGTCCGGGGGGTAATGAGACATGCGTACGGCATTCATGTTCATCTGTTTGATTGTCAAAATGTCCTTGCGGCACCGATTGCGATTCAAGGCCCGCCCAGTGGTCGGCCAAAAACTGTGGCGGCTGCATCCCTTCAACACGATGCGCTTCCCGTTGAGAAAGAGTCCTTTCCCCGGGCGCACGGTGAAAGTGCGAAATCCAAACCGCTTCCGGACGGTGTGAAGCACTGTTTTTCCGCGCTGCAAGCGAAACTCCACCCAGTAAAGATGAGGTGTTTCAGCGGTCCAGTTTTTTTGCCCGGTGACCTGTGTTTCCAACAGAACGGACGTCTTCCCTGTCCCGAGGAACGTCGCAAAGGATTTTCCCAGAGGGGACCCGTCCATACGGAAGATCAGTGCCGTGACGCGGTCGTGTGGTGCGGCTCCGTTCAGCGTTACCCGGGCGCGAAACAGTCCATCGGCGCGGGCGTCAATGGCCGTCCAGTCAATGAAGGCTTGCGGTACAGCCTCCAGATACACCGGTCGGTAGATGCCTCCAAACACCCAGTAATCAGCGCGGCGCTCCGCCAGTTCAACCGTGGAATCGGCAGACACCTTGCTAACCAAAACCTGCAGAAAGTTTTTCCGATCAAAGTGAACCCAAGGGGTAATTTCGTAGCGGAATCGGTAAAATCCCCCCCGGTGAACGGGCCCGGCCAATTGTCCGTTGATACGCACCTCGGTGTCCGTCATAACTCCTTCAAACACAATGAAAATTCGCTTTTGCTTCCATTGCGCCGACACCGTAAAATAGGTTCGGTAAAATCCTTTCTCACGGGATTTTGGGTGATCGTGACCGTAGTTGTAGGCGCCAAAGCCCTGCAGCTCCCAGTTGGACGGAACCGGAATGGTGGTCCATTCGTTTGCCTGGCGGCCTCCCGTCACTTTGAATTGCCAAAGGACGGTATCGTCACTCCCGCGACCGGAAAGATAGTGAATTTCCGTTTCCGGATTGGAGGCAGCCAAGAGGGATCCGACAAAACAAACGATGATGAAGATAAGACCCAAAACTGATGTACTTTTTCTTTCCATGGAAACCTCTTTCCCGTATTTTTTTCCACAAATTCACAGATTTTTTGTCGATCTAAATCGATCCTCCAAACCAAAAAATTACAAGCGGAACAACGAAACAAAACCACTCCATCGGTAGCAGTCTGTAAGGAGATTGCTTCACTCGCTTCGCTCGTTCGCAATGACAGTCTTTGTAACCTTTTTAGGCTCTACTGAAATTTTTGTAGGTGGTATATTAATAAAATATCTGACCACTCCGATTTTCCCTTTTCCTGTCTTCGCGAGTACGCCGTAGGCGTACGCGGCGATCTCCTTAGAGATTACACGCCTGAGGCACATTTCTAACGTCACCCGCCTGAGATGCACGGCGAAGCAATCCCATTAGCAACAATCTACTTGGAGATTGTTCCATCATTCACTCCTCACCTCTTGCAATTGCGAGGCCTTGTTTTTATCTCGTGCACTTGTAATTTTACTCAATTCGGATTTTTCAGATAATAGAAATGCCCATCTTCAGCGCCCACCAACAGATCCGGCACACCATTTTTGTCCCAATCCACGATGGTGGGACAGGTAGAATGCCCGGCCAGGCGCTGATCGGAAAGCGTTCCGCGATTTTCAAACACAAATTCGCCCGGTTTCTCGGCCACATTTTTGTAGAAATCCACATTGCGGCTGTTGATTAGTAAATCCAGACGCCCGTCCCGGTCCCAATCCACAAGCGTGAATTTACGGCGCCCGCTGTGCCCGGCCTTTCGTGCATTCAAGCGCAGGAGTTTCTTTTTGTCTCCTTCTTTCAGGTAAAAAATCCGCTTTCCCGGCAATAAGACCAAATTTCCGTTCTTCCGGGTTCGTTCGAAAAAGCTTAAGTAGCCTTCGGTGTCCAGCATGACCAGATCAACCAGACCATCGTGGTTTAAATCGACGGCAAACGGGGTGGTACGCCACTGCGTTACCAAATGGTGATCTTTGGGATTCCACCAATTCCAGGCCGGTTTGGGCGGTTTTCCCGTCCAATCACCCACGATGGGACGCGCTGCTTCCAACTTGGGTTTCTGTCGGGTTCCCCGATTCCGGTACCAGACCACTTTTCCCCAGATGGAATTAACCACAATGTCGGGCAGGCCATCTCCGTCCCAATCCGCCACTACGGGAACCGTGTACCCCCATTTGGCCTCTGCCGGTCCCTGAATGGAACCATTTTTTCCCGCTCGAATCCGAATGACGCTCCCATTCGCCCGGAGGTAACGCGGTGCCGCCCATCGGGGTGGATCGCCACCGTCCAGATTTTCAATAAACCCCAGGTAACCCGCTGTATTGCCGCAGATGAGGTCCTCGTCACCGTCACCGTCCCAATCAACGCTGAAGGGGGTGGCCAGTGCACCAAATTTTAAAAAGCGGGCTTTCTGCCGAAAAAACCGGGGCGGCAAGAATTGAGGCTGTCCATCCACCACCTTTCCTGTATTTTCAATGAGCGCCACGCGCCCGTCCTCCTGCCCGACCACCAGGTCTACATCCCCGTCTTTGTCCCAATCGACCGCCACGGGGACAATCATTTCCAGGTCCATGTGAATCGGCTTCCCCTGAAAGGTCAGCAGTTGTCCTTTTGCGTAACGGGGATGCCGACGGTCACCCACGTTCTCAAAATAGGTAAACTGGTCTAAAAATTCTCCACAAATCAGGTCCAGATCGCCGTCGCCATCGAAATCGGCCAGATTGGGAGACGGCATGCCGTACACATCGACGGGTTTTCCGCCGGCAAAAATCTGCTGTGGATCGCCGTATCTGGGTTTTGCGTCCGTGCCTTTGTTCTCAATCCAGAACACAAAACCGTGCAGCGGGCCGTTGCGCCACCGTCCCTGCGCATCGAAGGCGTTATCCCAGCCGTAATCCCCCCAGAAGCCCTCGCCCACGATTAAATCCAGATCGCCATCGCCGTCGTAGTCGGCATATTTCCAGTCTTTCTCCCGTACCCTTCCATCCAACAATTTTGATTTGGGGTAAATTTTTTTTCGCTTTGAGAAAAGCGTTTTCCTGTAATCAACGAGCTCCTCCCCGGGCAGGAGAAGTCGAACCATCCCTTTGACAAAGGACGGTCGAATGTTGCTCAAGCCGTCAGCCAATCGTTTCTCCGATTCAAAAACCGGGAATTTTTTATTCCCCTGTTTATTTTCGAAGAAATAAATACCGTTGTACGGTTTATCCCGGCAGGAGACCAGCAGGTCCATGTCCCCGTCACCGTCGTAATCCATGGGAAGGGGCTGTGCCCAGAGCCCGGCTCCGAGATCCACTACCAGTCCGGGATGGTTGTAGGGAAGACGCTGAAAGGTTTGTTTTTTGGGGTGAGACGCACAGGCCGCAATTAGGGACAAAAATAGCAACACGGGAACTAGACGAATTTTTACCACGAACCCATCCTCCTGTCTTTTTTAAGTGAAACGCTAACGTTTGCGCCTGTTAATTTTTGCCATCCGATTATGGATTTTTCCCCCGGTTGTCTCGATACGTCCCCCAGTCTTCGGCTCCGCTCAGGCAGCAACCGGCCACCCGACGACTGGTTTTCGCTTCGCAACGTAGCTAAGAAGCCTCACCCACCTGCCAGGTGCCTGAGCCTGTCGAAGGCACCGGGACGAGAGCCAAAACAACGCCTCTTCAAATGCGAGCGACTGTCCCCTCGCTAAATCTCCTCCCTCTCCGCTCCGTCGGCCGTGAGGAAAATGCCCGGCGTACCTTCCACGGGACATTTCGTGACGCAAATGCCGCAGCCAATGCACAAATCCTCTTTAACGTACGGGAATTTGACCCGCTTGAGCGTTCCCTCTGCCGTGACAAAATTGCCTTCCCGAAATACAATCGCTTTCTCCGGTGTGGGACAATGTTCCTGGCACACCATGCAGTTGTCACCCGAATTCCAGGGGATACACCGATCGTGGTCAAAGAAGGCTGTTCCGATCCGGGTTTTCTGTTTGGTTGCCAGATCCAGTAGTTGAATCGCATGGGTCGGACACACCTCGCCGCAGAGATTGCAGGTAAACTCACAGTACCCTTCTCGTGGGTTGCCAATGGGCGACCAGATTCCCTCCAGCCCCATTTCCAGCCAGGCCGGCTGCAGCAATCCGCCTGTGGTGGAACAAATGCGAACGCACGCCTGGCACCGAATGCACTGTTCCAGAAAAACGTCTTCCGGCAAGGCCCCCGGCGGACGGACGTGATCTCCCCGGACGTCCCGGTTCACCAGATCAATCTTAAAAAGTCCCGCCGCCAGAACCCCGCTTCCCAGCGACTGCAAGAACCGCCGTCGCGAAAAATCGATTTTGGACGGCTTGGGATCTTTGAGATTAAACCGGTACGTGACGGCCTGAGTGGGACAGGTGGAAACACACTCCAGGGAATCAATGCATTCCACCTTGGAAAAATCCACAAAATTGTCCTCGATGGCATTCATTCGGCAGTCCGCCGGACAAATTTTACACGAGACGCAACCTTCTTCATCCACCGTTCGTTCCAGAATGCGAAATTTGGAAAAGAGTCCCAAGAGCGCCCCGAGCGGACACACATTTCGGCACCAGAAGCGTTTGGAGATCAAATTTAAAAGGAGAATCCCTAAAAAGAAAAGAAAAATGGGAATGCCTTGAGCAACAAAATGAAGGTTTACCGGCAAGAGCCAACTTTCCAAAAATTCATGAATGCTCATCAGGGCCGGTTGAAGGAAGGCAATCGGCCAAAGCCAGCCGAAAACCGATTCCGTTAAAACCGCCAGCATGGGATAAAGGGTTGTGGCAAAGGTGCGATTGGTTAACGCCAGGGGATCAAAAAACCAGGCAAACTGGACGGAAAAGAGGGCCATAACCACAAGCAACGCCAGAATCCCAAATTTAAGCCAGCGAAACGTCGTGGCATCGCGCCGGAGTTTTCGTTTCCGTTTGATAAAAAGATCGGCAAAATCAATTAAAGCTCCCAGCGGGCAAATCCAGCCGCAGAAGAAACGACCCAGAAAAATCGTTAAAAAAAGCAAAACCCCGGCCGGAATCATTCCGGCGTAGAGTCGATGGGAAGAGAGAAATGTAAGCAGCGCCGTAAGAGGACTCCACTGAAGAAAAAATTCAGAAGGCACGACCGGTTTATACGGAAAAACGGCCTGAAAAAAAAGAAACAGGAAAAAGAGAAAGAAGAGAATCTGAAAAAGAATTCGAATCCTATATAGAAATTTCATTTAGGGCGCCCGTTCCGATTTGCTCTAAACCCGGTGGATAGTGATTTTTTTAAGATCCATCTCGCCCAACCCTCTCTTGTGAGCATCCACCAGAAAACCAAGTTTAGTCGGATCGAGCCCGAAGAGGGATGCACCAAAGGCATCCACGGCGACCATATCTGTCCCGCCAACAACGGTATGAATCCATTTGACGTCATTTAAATTCCCGCCCTGAGGGCCGTTCCGGAGCAGCAATCGGGTTGCGTCCAGAATGGTAAGCTGCGGATGAAGAACAGAGGCAATATCCACAATCTTTTGGTCAAAATGGCGGTGAATTTTCCCGCGGTCATTTCCCAAATAGCCCATGAGATTCTTTATCCCAAGCGTAACCTGTGAAAGGCTATGGTGTTTGGCTGTGGGAACGTTGATCAGCACATCAGCATCCAGAACATCCTTGTAGATTTTCCAGGAGTGCAGGCGTTCCCCATTCGGAATTTTCACCGAAACATAGTTGCGCTTGTAGGGGAAATAAACCTCTGCTCCCGCCTTTTTGGCCGCCTCGGCTACCCCGCTGTGTTCGTAGCTCCGCTTGGCCTCGTTACAGGTCCGGTCAAAAACGCGCACCTTTTTGGCACCCGCTTTGAAACAAAGTTTAACCACCTCAGCCACCACCTCAGGATTTGTATTGGCTCCCTGAGCCGGTGTTCGATCCCAGCTCATATTGGGTTTGACCACCACCACATCACCCTTGTGAACAAACCGGCTCATTCCGCCCAGTCCGGTCACGACCCGGTCAACCAAATCGGCCGCTGTCCCATTGCGGGCTACGAACAAATCCGGTGTCGGCTGGTAGGGCCGTTCAGACAAACGATAACGGGATCGAGACGGCAAAACAGGCGGAATAAAAACAAGCAGTCCCAATTGGCTGCTAAGTGACAGAAAATCTCTGCGCGATACTTTCTTCATTGGATCATCCCTAAAGTTGAAAGAAAAGTTGAAAGGATTTTTTTATTGAATAATTTACGCAAAAAAGGATCAAAATAGCAAGATGTTTTTTGGGCCTTAAGCGGGAGTTTGACACGACGTTTTATCGGGCATGCAGATGAAAGATTCTCTGGAGTCCATCTCCCAACAGATTAATACTGACCACAAGGGAGACAATGGCCAGACCGGGGAAAAATGACATCCACCAGCCGTCCAGGAGAAAATCTTTGCCCTCAGCAATCATGTTTCCCCAACTGGGTGTTGGGGGCTGTACCCCCAGCCCGATAAAACTCAAAGTACTTTCAACCAGGACAATAATACCCACTTTCATGGTGGCCGCCACCAGAACGGGGGTCAGGCTATTAAATAAAACATGCCGAAAAAATATCTTCCATCTGGGGATATTCAGCAAAAAAGCAGCCTCAACAAAAGGCGCTTTTTTAATCGAAAGCACCTCTGCCCGAACCAGGCGGGAGATTCCCATCCAGCTGGTTCCGCTCAGCAATAAAATGAGCAAAACCAAATTATTCCCCCAAAAGGACGCCACAAAAATGTACAGAAAAATAATTGGGATGGACAGCATAAAATCAACGATGCGCATAAGAACAAAATCGATTTGGTGTCCGAAGAATCCTGCCACCCCTCCATAGAATGTTCCCCAAACGGTAGCCAGGAATACGACAATCAGTGCAATGGTTACAGAAATTCGACTCCCGTACAACACCCGGGTCAAGATATCGCGCCCAAACTGGTCGGTGCCCATGGGATGCTGCCAGGAAGGTGCCTGAAGCTGCACCTGCGGGCGCATGTCGATTTCATTCGGGCGATAGGGCGTTAAAACAGGGGCAAACACGGTCACCAGTAGAAAGATACCAACCAGTGTACCTCCAATTCGAACTTCCCAATTCTTGAGGAGCCGTTTCATCGATCATAATTTCCTGTGTATCGTATTCTGGGATCAACCAGTGGATACAGCACATCGGAGAATAAATTACCCAGAATCACGAGAATGGCAACCAACGTCGTATTAGCGAGAATAACCGGATAGTCCCGGGTGAGAACCGCGTGAAACGTGAGCCAGCCCATACCCGGCCATGAAAAAAGGTATTCCACCACCAGAGAACCGCCCAGTAAAAATGGAAATCCAAGACCAATAAGTGTAACAACAGGAAGAAGGGTGTTTTTCAAAGCGTACTTAAAGAAAATCTTTCGGGATGGAATGCCCAACAGGCGGCTCTGCGAAATGAAATCCTTTTGTAAGATTCCAAGCATATTTCCGCGGACAAAACGGGTGGTGTATGCGGCAGACCCCAAGGCAAGAACAAGCACGGGCAACACCAAATGGTGGAGCAAATCAAGCAAATAGGAGAGAAACGGGGCATGATGCATTCCCACAGTTGCTGTTTGACCGGTAGGGAATAAATGCCATTTTATGGAGAACAGAAGAATGGCCATTAAACCGAGCCAGAATTCTGGAATACCGAAAAGCGTCAGAGACACAAGATTAATGAAATGCCCTAACCTTTGGTGATAGTTGATCGCCGCCAGAACACCAAAGAATATCCCCAACATCAGCTCCAGTAAAAAGGCCGATACGGTCAATACCAGTGTTGCCGGAATAGCATCTTTTAAAACATCTGTCACGGGTCGCTGCTGGGAAAAAGAATAACCAAAATCTCCCGTCAGAAAATTTTTTAGCCAGTGAACATATTGGATGGGGAGGGAGTCATCCGCGCCAATATTCTTTTGAATGGTTGCGATGGTTTCAGGAGACAGGCGAGGGTCCGTTAAATAATCCACGGGCGAACCCGGCACCAGATGGATGATCAAGAACGTAAATGTCAGAACAGCCAGAAGAAGAACAATAGAATGAGCGATTCGCTTCAATATAATAGAAATTAACATGTTACCTGAATGTTTTCTTTAAACATGCATCTATTACGCATTAATTGTGTGAGAGTTCAAATCGCAATAAATAAAATTCTTTTGCCGTTTCTGCATTTGGCAAAATGTAAACTGCGAATCCCGGCGGCAATTTTCAGGATTGCTTGTTTGAATGCGCCAAAGAGAATAAAAAAGCCCACTGACAATGTTCAGTGGGCTACAGATTTATTTCAGGGGATTAGCTGCGTTTTTTGAGCTTGCGTTTAATCTCATCAATCTGATAATTTGCAAACTTTCTCCATCGAACATCGTGAGCGGCAATTTTGTATTCCTTTATCGCCTCATTGTATCGACCCAGATTTTCCAGGGCCCGGGCAGCCTCTACGTGTGCCGGAGCAAATGATCGTCTTAAAGCAATTGACTTTTTGGCCGCGTGCAGTCCTTTTTTGTATTCCTTTAAATCGTTGTAGGCTTTTGCCAGCCGGTAAAAGGCCCGATAGTCTCGTTGATTAAAGCTGACCGCATTTTCATAGGCCTGGATGGCTTCTTTCGTTTTTCCCAGGTTTGTATAAGAAACACCCAGAGCAACATAAGCCTTTGCATATTTTGGATTTGCGTTAATGGCCTTCTGAAAAGATTCAATTGCTTTTTTGTAGTCCTTCTTTTTACTGTAAATCACCCCCATCTCATAGTAGGCTTTGTAATTATTCGGATTATTCGTAACGGCCGTTTCATAGGTTTCCAACGCCTTGTCATATTTTCGTTCATCCCGATAGAGCGTTCCCAAAGCAAAATAATAATTGGCATTGTTGGGATTAAAGTGCAAGGCTTTTTCGTAATATTTTTCGGCTTCGGCGTATTTTCTCATTTTTTTATAGGCCAGCCCCATTCCAAAATAGGCATTTGCGAACGTGCTATCAATCGATAATGCCTTTTGATATCCGTTAATTGCTTGTTGGTATTGCCCTAATTTGAGATACTTATTGGCCGTGTTAAATGCATTCGCTTTGGCTTTTTCGCGTCTCATTAATTCCTTTGAAGACGCGATAATTTTTTTCGATTCGGCAATAAGACTATCATATTGTTTTTTATACTTATTATATTCATCCAATTTCTTGGCTTTGGATGCCTCATCCATTTTTTGCCGAACAACACTTATTTTCTTTTGAAGTTCCTGAAGCTGTTTTGCCTGATTTTCCTGTGCAAAAACGGCCTGTGTTCCAAGTTGAGAAAGAACAAAAATTCCCAGCAGGATGATGATGACTACTTGAATTCTACCCTTCATGTGATCCGCCTCCTTAATGAACTTTTTTTTTCAAATCTTAAAAAAAGTAGTGCCGAAGAGGGGACTCGAACCCCTACGCCCATTCTGGGCACTACCCCCTCAAAGTAGCGTGTCTACCAGTTCCACCACTTCGGCACAAAATCTTTATTCCCTGCAAACAATCCAAACTTACTTTTGGGGATTTTTCTTGGCCGTGCTCGAACCAACGGCATTTGGATTTGTTGTTTGGCCCTGATTTGGCTGCGCGGGTGTTGCAGCAGGTTTCTTCTCCCCCTCGATTGGAGGCAGTAAATCGGCCGCAGACTGTTTGACCTTACCCTCTTTTTCCATTTCCTTCCGCACCAGACTCTTGCGAGTCGGTTGTTGCTTAATAATGAGGCCTTGTGTGATATTGCTTAAGAAAAACAGGGTTGCCAAAACAACGGTTGCTTTTGACAAGAAGGTTGCGGCACCGCGCCCTCCAAAAACGGTACCCATTCCAGCGCCCGCTCCACCAAAGGCACCCGACAAACCGCCCCCTTTGCTGGACTGAAGCAAAATAACGACCATCAGCAAAATAGACAAAATCACGTGAAATGCAATAATAACAGCGATCACTCGTTATCCTTCCATTTTTTGGTTTTATTACGTCTTTCTATGAAAAAAGTTCCCCGGCACGCACGATGGCTTCAAATGAATCTGCCTTTAAGCTGGCTCCTCCAACCAGGGCTCCGTCAATATCAGGCTGCCCCAGAAGCGATTCCGCATTATCGGGCTTGACGCTTCCTCCGTATTGAATCCGAACCTGTTCGGCTGTTTCGGAACCAAACTTTTTTGCAACAATCGAACGGATCAGCCGGTGAACGTCAACCGCCTGTTCCGGAGAAGCCGTCCGTCCGGTACCAATTGCCCAGATGGGTTCATAGGCAATAATCATTTTTTTTACATCGGCTGCCAGCAATTCAAATAAGCCCTCAATGACCTGCGAGGTAATAATCGATTCCGTTTCACCCTTTTCCCGCTGTTCCAGGGTTTCCCCCACACACATGATCGGTGTTAATTTGGATACAATGGCCTTTTTAACCTTTTTATTGACGATTTCACTTGTCTCGCCGAAGTATTTGCGCCGTTCGGAGTGTCCGATAATGACATAGCGCGTTCCCGTGGACAGGAGCATTGGGGCCGATACCTCTCCTGTATAGGCTCCCTTTTCCTCAAAATACATATTTTGAGCACCAAGGCCGATCCGTGTTCCCTTCAGCATATCGGCAACAGGCGCCAAAAATGGAAAGGGAGGGCAAACCACCACGTCTGATTTTTGAATATCGGAGAGACTGGATTTGAGTGCGCTGACCAGCGCAAGCCCCTCCTGCAGCGTAAGGTTCATCTTCCAGTTACCGGCCACTATCTTTTTTCGCATATTCAATTTATTCCTTATCCGTTAATGCTTCAAGTCCGGGCAGTTTGTACCCGCTTAAAAGCTCCAATGATGCTCCGCCGCCTGTAGAAATGTGCGTGATTTTCTCTTCCAATCCGGCTTTGCTTACGGCTGCAACCGAGTCTCCGCCCCCCACAATGGTAACGGCTCCTCTCTCGGTGGCCTTTGCCAGTGCTTCCGCAACGGCATCCGTTCCCTTCGCAAAGGCGTCAATTTCAAAGATGCCCATCGGCCCGTTCCAGACCACGGTTTTGGCAGAGACAATTTTCTCTTCAAATTGGGCGATTGTTTCCGGGCCGATGTCAACCCCTGCCATATCGGAGGGAATGTTGTCAACCGGCACGATCTTCGTCTGCGCAGCAGGATCAATCTTGTCGGCAACAACAACATCTACCGGCAACAAAAAATTGAGTTTTCTTGAGCGGACGTCAGAGAGAATTTCCTTCGCCAATTCCAGTTTGTCGGCTTCCAGGATGGATTTTCCGATCTCCAATCCCTGGGCCTTGTAAAAAGTAAAGGCCATTCCGCCCCCGATCAGCAGGGCGTCAACCTTATTGAGCAAATTTTGGATTACATCGATTTTGCCGGAAATTTTTGCCCCGCCGATAATTGCCACAAAGGGCCGTACCGGCGCTTCAATGGCTTTGGCCAGATATTCAATTTCCTTTTCCATCAAAAATCCCGCTACACAGGGAGAAATAAAATGGGTCACCCCTTCGGTTGAAGCGTGTGCCCGATGCGCCGTTCCAAACGCATCATTGACGTACACATCACCCAGAGCCGCCAATTTTTTGGCGAATTCGGGATCATTTTTCTCCTCTTCCGCGTGAAAACGGAGGTTTTCCAAAAGAATGATTTCTCCCGGTTTAAGGGAAGCAACGGCTCGTTCAACCGTTTCCCCGATACAATCGTTTACAAACCGAACCGGTTTATTTAACAAATGACTCAGATGATCGGCAACCGGTTGAAGGCTCATCGAAGGAATCACCTTTCCCTTGGGCCGCCCCAAATGTGACATCAGAATGAGTTTTGCCCCGCGTTCCAGAGCATACCGAATTGTTGGCAGGGCCTTTTGAATTCGGGTATCATTTGTAATGTGCCCCTGGTCATCCAGAGGCACATTAAAATCAACCCGCATCAGAACCCGTTTATCTTTTAAATCCACATCACGAATGGACATTTTATTCATGATTTTCTCCCATCGGATTAAGATTTATTTTCCGATCAGACGAATGAGATCAACCACCCGGTTCGAAAATCCCCACTCATTATCGTACCAGGCCAAAACCTTCAGCATATTTCCTTCGATAACCATGGTTGACAGGGCATCGACCGTGGATGACACACTGGTGTGGTTGTAATCGTGAGAAACCAGAGGGGTTTCTTCATACGCCAGGATACCCTTTAATTCATTTTCGGCTGCTTCTTTGAGGGCAGCATTTACTTCTTCCGCCGTCACGGTCTTTTTCACCTCGTAAACGGCATCAACCAGGGCCACATTTGGAACCGGAACGCGGATGGAGATGGCATTGAGTTTTCCCTTTAATTCAGGAAGAACCTCCCCCACGGCTTTTGCTGCACCGGTTGTGGTGGGAATCATAGAAACGGCCGCCGCGCGCGCCCGCCGCAAATCTTTATGCGGCAAATCCAGAATCCGCTGGTCATTTGTGTAGGCATGAATGGTGGTCATTAAACCCTTCACAATGCCGAATTTTTCCATGATGACCTTTGTCACGGGGGCGTAGCAGTTGGTTGTGCAAGATGCATTGGAAATGATGTGATGTTTATCCGGATCATATTTCTGGTGATTGACGCCCATCACAATGGTGATGTCGGGTCCCGTTGCAGGGGCAGAAATGATGACTTTTCTGGCACCGGCATCCAGATGCAACGCGGCCTGATCTCTTTTGCGAAACAGCCCCGTGGATTCGATTACAACGTCCACACCCAATTCCTTCCAGGGCAATTTGGCCGGATCTCTTTCCGCAAAAGAAAGCACCTTTTTCCCGTCCACAACAATTGCATCATCCGTTGCTTCAACGTCTTTTTCGTAGATACCGTGGTTGGTATCATATTTCAATAAGTGCGCCAGTGTTGCCGAATTGGTAATATCGTTTACGGCGACAAATTCAATGTTTGGATCATCAAAACCCGCACGAAAAACCAACCGTCCGATTCGTCCAAACCCATTAATTCCAACTTTTATTGCCATTTCAAATCCTCCTCATTGCATGTGATTCCTCAACTGCTTAAATCCGCTGCCAAATCCAATAACCGCTGATTAATTTTCTTTTTCTTCAAAACAACATCATTAAGGGATACAAAGGTGTACTGGCCGTTTTGCAGAGCGGCCATTTTGCCTGATTGTCCGTCAAGCAGGGCATCGATGGCATTTTGCCCGAACTTACTGGCCAGCAAGCGGTCGAAAACGGTTGTTACCCCTCCCCGCTGAATATGTCCCAGAACCGAAATTCGGGTTTCATATCCGATTTTATTCTTCAATTTTCGTTCGATGGTATATGCACTGGAAGCCCCTTCAGCCACAATCACAATGCTGTTCGTTTTGCCCGCTTTGTATCGGTCAAACAGATGCCCGGCAATGGCATCCAGATCAAACGGAATTTCGGGAATGATGGCCGCTTCTGCCCCGCTGGCAATGGCAGAAACCAGAGCCAAATAGCCGGAGTCCCTTCCCATCACCTCAATGATAAAGGCGCGATCGTGAGAGGATGCGGTATCCCGAATAATATCGATAAGGGAAACAATCGTGTTCAAAGCCGTATCGGTTCCAACGCTGGTGTCCGTTCCATAAAGATCATTATCGATGCTTCCGGGAATGCCAATTACGGGGATACCCTTAGTGTGAAGCGCAAGGGCCCCCGCCATGGAGCCGTTTCCACCGATGACAACCAATCCCTCAATTCCGGCTTCTTGAAGATTTTCAATCGCCTGTTCCTGTCCCCGATCATATTTGAATTCTTCGCAGCGCGCCGTTTGCAGAATGGTGCCGGCTCTTTGGATAATTCCACTGACTGAGCGCGAATCCATCGGTTCAAACAGCTTATCCAAAAGACCGATAAACCCCTGGCGGATTCCGACAACCTCTATTTTTTTTGACAGAGCGGTCCGAACAACTGACCGGATGGCCGCATTCATACCTGAACAATCACCGCCGCTGGTGAGGACACCAATTCGCTTCATGGAAATAAAGCCTTTCTAAAGAAAATAGATTTAAACCTAATTATAATGAATTTTATCCTAAATGTCAAGATATATTTGGAACAAAACCAAAATTTCATCCCTTTTCGGGCATTTGCTAACAGGTAAATATTTCACGGGTTAAGCAGATTTCTTACTCCCCCGATTCCAGATATTTCTCAAGAATTTGATTAATAATTTTCGTGGATGATTTTCCATGCACCAGAGGAATTGGCACCACTTTGCCGCCATATCCCAGAACAATATCATATCCCACAATCTGCTCCACGGAATAGTCTGCGCCTTTCGCAAGAACGTCCGGCTTTAACCGGCCAATGAGCTCGTAGGGTGTGTCCTCTTCAAAAATAATCACGTAATCCACGGGGGACAAATTAGCTAACATAAAGGCCCGATCTTCTTCCGGGATAATGGGCCGTTTGGGGCCCTTATTTCGCCGGGCCGACGCATCCGAATTAATTCCCACAACCAGCACATCTCCCAGGGTCTTCGCCTTGTTCAACAATTCAAGGTGTCCCCGGTGAACCAGATCAAAAATGCCGTTGGTAAAAACCAGGGTTTTACCGCTCTCCCGCAAACGTTCACGCAGAGACAAAAGTTCATCCAACAAAACGATTTTACCCATGTTCGGGCCCCCTAACCAAATACGTCTCAAGGAGCCGTTCGCGATCGATGGGAACAATTCCCACTTCTTCGCACACCAGACCTGCGGCACGGTTGGCCAATGAAGCCGCCTCCGGAAAGCTGGCGCCCGATACCAGGGCCATTGTCAATGTACTGATGACCGTATCCCCTGCTCCGGAAACATCCCGCACCTTACGGGCGCGCGTCGGCACATAGGACACGCGATCAGAAGCCTCAAAAACAGCCATCCCTTCTTCTCCAAGGGTAATCATCAGACAATCCGGATTTAGTTTTTCGAACAGGAGATGCCCGGCTTTTTCAATCTGCTGCCGCGTATTCAAGCGCATTCCCAAAGCTTCTTCGGCTTCTTTCCGATTGGGTTTAAAAACGGCCACATCTCGATAGGTAAAAAAGTTGTCGAATTTGGGATCAACCATAACCGGCTTTTGAAATTGTTTGGCCGTCTGAATCGCAAACAAGATGAGCTCTTCAACAATCAGTCCTTTGTTGTAATCTTCAATAATGATCGCATCGACACGGGGGATGAGTTTGAGCAGGGTTTGTTTGAGATGCTCCAAGACCTGGCCAGTAATGGGCTTGCGGCTTTCCCGGTCCGTCCGGACCACGTGTTGACCATGAGCAATGACCCGGGTTTTCACCGTAGTCGGACGTTCAGGATCCCGGACAATACCCTCAACCGGTAATTTGTTCTCGGACAGAATGGAAAGAATTTCTTCCCCCGACCGGTCTTCTCCGATAACGCCAACCAGATAGGGGACTCCCCCCAGCGATTTAATATTGTTCCCCACATTTGCAGCACCCCCCAGACGGGCAAATTCCCGTTCGATTTCCACCACGGGAACCGGCGCTTCCGGAGAAATTCTGCGAACCACACCCCAGAGATACCGATCGAGCATGACATCGCCAAGGACAAGGATTTTCTTCTCACGAAAACGATCAAACAAGCGAACGATTTTTTCCTTCGAAATGGGAACCATTTTTCCTCACATATAAAATGTGCCACGCCCTTTTCAGTACGTGGCACGATAAATCAGATTCGATTTTCCCCGGCTAATTTTATGACAGGGCCGTTTCAAGCACCTGTCCCACACGAAGCACCATAGCCTCATCAAAGGCCTTTCCCAAAATTTGAACGCCAATGGGTAACCCCTTTTCATCTTTTCCACAGGGGAGAGAAAGTCCCGGAATCCCCGCCAGATTGGCTGAAATGGTGTAAATATCCGACAAATACATTTGCAGCGGATCATCCATTTTTTCGCCCAGTTTAAAAGCGGTTGTCGGTGAGGTAGGCGTGAGAATCACATCGTATTTTTCAAAAGCCTTTTCAAAGTCTTGTTTAATCAACGTCCGAACCTTCTGCGCTCTCCGGTAATAGGCCTCGTAGTAACCCGCGGAAAGCACGTAGGTTCCCAGCATAATGCGCCGTTTCACCTCATCACCAAATCCCTCGCTTCGCGATTGGGTATACATTTCTTCCAGATTGGCGATATCCCGGCTCCGGTAACCGTACCGGGCCCCATCGTAACGGGCCAGGTTGGACGAGGCTTCTGCCGTTGCCAGAATGTAGTAGGTGGCCACCGCATATTCTGTGTGGGGCAGTGACATTTCCTCAACCACGGCCCCCTCTTTTTCCAGGATGCGTAAACTCTCCTCCACCGTCGTCCGAACCGCCGGATCCAGCCCCTCACCAAAATACTCCCGGGGGTAGCCAATTTTCAATCCGCCCGCACCTTTTTCAAGACCTTTTGTATAATCAGGAACCGGCCGATTCACGGAGGTGGAATCGCTGGAATCGTAGCCCGAAATCACATTCAATAAAAGGGCAGAATCCCGTACGCTTTTTGAAATCGGGCCAATTTGGTCCAGAGAAGACGCAAATGCGACCAGTCCAAACCGGGACACGCGCCCGTAGGTGGGCTTAAGACCCACCACACCGCACAATGCCGCCGGCTGCCGGATGGAGCCACCGGTATCCGAACCCAGTGCCGCCATAGCCAGATTAGCCGCTACGGCTGTGGCGGACCCTCCGGAAGAACCGCCGGGAATTCTTTCGGGATCGTGAGGATTCCGCACGGGGCCGAAATAGGATGTTTCGTTGGAGGATCCCATGGCAAATTCGTCCATGTTCGTTTTACCGATGAGAATGGCATCTTCATCAAGTAATTTCTGAACCACCGTTGCGCTGTAAGGCGAAACAAAATTCTCCAGAATGTGCGAACCGCAGGTTGTGGCCTGACCCTTTACATTCAAATTGTCCTTAATGGCCATCACCATTCCGGCCAGTTTGCCGGCGGTTCCATTCTCGATTCTTTTCTGAACGGACTTCGCCCGCGAAACGGCCTCTTCAGACCACACGGAAATAAACGCGTTTAAATCCTTTTTTGAGGCTATATTATCCAAAAAGGCTTTTGTTGCTTCAACCAGTGAAATATCGCCGGACACTATTTTCTTTCGGAGATCAGAATAATCAGACTCTACAATCACACCATCCTCACTTCAAATTTATTAGAATGCCTGAAAAAACGGCTGCTATTTTTTGTCTTCCGGAACCTCTTTATGCGGGACATCTTCATCCTCGCCGCGGACCGCTTTTTTGAATTCGCGAAGTCCTTGTCCCAGACCCTTTGCAAGCCCCGGTATTTTAGAACCGCCAAAAATAAGCAGTACAATTAAAAAAATAATCAGCCATTCTGTGGGTCCAATTGTACCCATGTTACACCTCCCAATTTACCCTGCAAGTTTCGAGGGGCCGCTTTCCTCTCCTGAAACAGAGGAATGCTCCTCGTGATGGTTGCTCTTTTTTTCGAGCCGTTCTTGTGTTTCTGTTTCTGCCTTCGTTTCACCCCGGACATTCTCCGGATACTCATTTTCAATGATGTGTTTCGCAGAATCCGCTTCCTCTTCAAGCTCACGTTTCAGATCAGAAAGGACGTCGCCTTCCGGCCCGATAAGTTCATTTTTTACTTCGTCAGCCGCTCGCCTGAATTCCCGTATTCCCTTGCCCAATCCTCTGGCCAATTCAGGCAGCCGATCAGCACCGAAAATCAACAAAACCACCAGAAAGATCACAAGTAACTCGGCCGGCCCGATGGATCCAAACATATCCTCACCTTCTTTCGGTTGTTTTATCCATTAATACCAGCGCACAATGTACGCGGCAATGGCCACTCCAATAATTCCAATCACATTCAGTTTAAAAGAAAAACCGAGTGTTATGGTAAACAGCGATGCATTTAATGTGGCCGGAGCAATTCCGCCAACGGCTGATCGGAGAAAAAACTCCCGAACCACACCCGGCGGTAAGATCAAGCCAATTACTTCCCCTAAAGCCGAACCAATCAGGGCCCCCAAAAAGAGAATAAGAAATAAATACCCAATAGATTTCCTTCGAGTTGAAGCAACTGGCACTCTCGTCTCCTTTTTGCTTTTTTTAGACGTGATACTCCTGCTTTTTTAACACAAATGTTTGACTTAATGATCCCCACATTTGAAATTCAGGATCAAAGGTCCTTTGGAACAAACGCGCGTACAAAACAGGGGGATATCTCTTTTGTGCTTTTTTCCAAAGACCAGATAGAAAAATATACTACGGTTATTGAACCATCGATCGAATCATTGACTGGAATATTTTCTTTCCGTCTTCTGACCCCAACAACGCCTCGGAGGCCCGTTCGGGATGAGGCATTAACCCCATAACATTTCCCCGTTTATTTATGATTCCGGCAATATTGTTGAGGGACCCGTTGGGATTGGCCGCCAGACTCACATCGCCCTCCGGGGACGCATATCGCAACACCACCTGCTGATTCGTCTCCAGCGTCTTCAAACCGTCAGGATCAATATAATAATTCCCTTCATTGTGGGCAATGGGAATTTTCAACACCTCGCCTGTCTGACAAGTCGATGTAAAATATGTATTTGCATTTTCTACACGGACATTGACAAATTTGCAAATAAAATGCAGCGATTGATTTTTGAGCATCGCTCCCGGGAGAAGTCCAATTTCCAGCAGGATCTGGAAGCCGTTGCAAATTCCCAGGAGTCTGCCCCCTTTTTCCGCGTAGTCAGCCAATTCTTCCATGATCGGGGAGAACCGCGCAATGGCACCGGTGCGCAGATAATCGCCATAAGAAAACCCCCCCGGAAGTATAACCGCATCGCAGCGATCTATATCGTGTTGTTTGTGCCACAGAAATGTGGCTTCCTGCCCCATAATGCGAGTGAGCACATCATAAACATCGTAATCGCAGTTGGATCCGGGAAAAACAACTATTCCAAATTTCATTTTGCGTGGCATGTGGAAATCTGTTCCTTATCCCCTGTCAAATTATTTCCAATTCAAAGTGATAATCCTCAATCACGGGATTGGCCAGAATTTTTTTGCATATTTCTTCCGTTTGAGAAGCGGCCTCGTCTTCGGAAACCGAATCATCGAATGTGAGAACCGTATATTTCCCCACGCGCACATTTTGAATATGGCTAAATCCCATATTCTCAAGAATGTGCAAAACCGCTTTCCCCTGAGGGTCCAAAATATCCTTTTTCAAATACACGTAAACCTTGGCTCGGATCATTTTCCACCTTCACCTAATAATCAGTCATATCCAGAATCTCTTCAGAATGCTTCAGCGACCGCACAATGGACCGTCCCACACCAAAAAGGATAAAGAAAATGGAGATAGGGAAAATAGCCTCGCTCGGGAAAAACATCGCCAGCACAGAAAACAGAATAAAAAAGAACAGTTTGACATCATTCTTGCGGCCCTTTCTCAGGGTGAATTTTGGAAGCGTGTCGTACTCAACATTGCTCACCATGAGAACCCCCAAAAAAATAACCATCGGGGCCAGTAGTTTTGTAAAATGGAGTTCGCCCCAAAAATGATAGTTGAAAACAATAAAAGATGCATTCGCGACGGCCTGTGACGGAATAGGCAAACCAACATACTCCTTTTTCTCAAAAGAATCCAGATTGGCATTAAAACGTGCCAGCCGAATGGCTCCGAAAAATAGGGGAATAAAACTGACCAGAACCCCAATGTTATTGATCCGATTAAAATAGACCGAATACAATAGAATTGAAGGGGCAGCTCCAAATGAGACCACATCCGAAAGAGAATCCAGCTCAATTCCAAATTGGCTGTAACTCTTGGTCAGGCGCGCCACCGTCCCGTCCAGGGCATCCATAATGGCCGCCAGAACAATTAACCAGGAAGCTGTTACAAAATTTCCTTCCATGGAATACACAATTGACAGAAACCCGAGATAAATATTTGCAATTGTGATCGTACCTGGAATAAATGCTCGGTTAATTTTCAGATTTAATTTTCCCAATGATTGTTTCGCCTCCTTTAACCTTCTGATTTAATGTGACATTTACATCCACGTTTTCAGGTAAGAATATATCGGCACGAGACCCAAATTTTATCATGCCAAAGCGTTCTCCCTTTTGAACGTGAAACCCCTCGCGTATGTGACATACGACGCGCCGTGCAATAATACCCGCAATTTGTTTGAACAAAATTTTCGCTCGATCATTCTCGATTCCAATAACAGTCTGCTCATTGTCTGTCGATGCTTTTTCACGATAGGCTGGCAAGAATTTTCCCGGATAATACGTAAAATAGCCGACCGTGCCGCTCATGGGAATCCGGTTAACATGCACATTGAAAACAGACATAAAAATACTCACCTGGGTGGCCGGGCCTTTTAGATAAACAGTTTCATTCACCTTTTTTATGATAATCACCTTTCCGTCCGCCGGCGACACAATGGCATCCGGATCTGCTGGAATCGCTCGTTCCGGATCGCGAAAAAAATACAGAGAGAAGAGAACAAAAATCCAGACAACAACCACGAATCCCTTCATCACCAGGGACCGGTTGAGAAATAATCCAGCGGTGAAAAGAATGGCGATAAATAAAATAGCCAGAAGCGTTCCAATTCCGTCCCGTGCAAATGACATCGGTTATATCCCCGAATGCAGAATACGATTGAGCATTTCCTGGTACGCTTCTTCGACCCTTCCCAGGTCCTGCCGAAAACGATCCTTATCCAGTTTTTCACCCGTTTCCAGATCCCAAAAACGACAGGTATCCGGCGAGATTTCATCGCCCAAAAGAATCCGATCTTTGAAGCGACCGAACTCGAGTTTGAAATCAATAAGGCGAATCTTGCGCCGAATAAAAAATGATTTCAAAATGGCATTGATTTTGGTGGCGTAGCGGGAAATCGTTTCCATCTCATCAGGGGTGGCCAGCCCAAACGCAACGGCGTGGTGTTCATTGATCATCGGATCGTTTAACTCATCGTCTTTCAGGTAAAACTCAAGCACCGGATAATCCAGCTCTTTACCTTCTTCCAGGCCGTACCGCTTGACCAGGCTGCCCGTTGCAATGTTTCGCATCACGACTTCGACCGGAATAATATCCAGCTTTTTCACCAGCATTTCCCGGTCCGAAAGAACCTTTTCAAAATGAGTGGGAACATGGTAGCTTTCGAGAAATTCGAAAATAAAGGCCGATATTTTGTTGTTGACCACACCCTTGTCCTTAATGGTTCCTTTTTTCTTTCCATTAAACGCTGTGGCATCATCCTTAAATTCTTGAATCACCATATCGGGATTATCCGTGGCGTAGAGTTTTTTCGCTTTTCCTTCGTACAATAATTCGCCCTTTTTCAATTTTGTCCTCCCTCATTGTCCTGAATCAGGCCGATTCTCTTAAAAATGTACCCTACATTTCTCAGGTTGTTTTTCAAATCAAATATCGTCTCAATCTCAGCTGTCGAAAGATATCGCCGGATTTCAGGATCATTTAAGACAACTTCCCTGAATTCCCTGTTTTCCGCCCAGGCCTCTCGCGCACGCTGCTGAACCATCCGGTAGGCGTCTTCACGGGACAATCCCTTCTCGGCCAGTTCCAGCAAAAGCGGCTGCGAAAAAATGATGCCACGCGTTAAATTCAGATTTTTCAACATTTGATCCGGATAGACCTGCAGTTTTTCAATGACATAAACCATTTTATCCAGCATATAGTCTAAACCAATTGTACTGTCCGGCAAAATGATTCGTTCCACCGATGAGTGGCTGATATCTCTTTCGTGCCAGAGTGTAATATTTTCGAAACCGGCAAGGGCGTTTCCGCGCAGGACTCGCGCCATCCCCGCAATTCGCTCACACGTGATCGGATTTCGCTTGTGAGGCATGGCAGATGAGCCTTTTTGACCCTTTGAAAAATACTCTTCCACCTCCAGAACCTCGGTCTTCTGCAGGGCCCGAATCTCCGTGGCAAATTTTTCGAGCGAAGAAGCAATGATGGCCAGGGTAGATAAAAATTGGGCATAGCGGTCTCTTTGGATAATCTGGTTTGAAACCGGGGCGGGTTCCAGCCCAAGTTTCTGGCAGACCAGCTCTTCCACCCGCGGATCAAGGTGGGCATACGTCCCCACAGCTCCCGAAATTTTTCCCACCGAAACCGACCGAACCGCTTCTTTCAGGCGATGAATATTTCGATTGGTTTCTTCGTACCAAAGCGCCAGTTTGAGCCCAAACGTGATCGGCTCGGCATGCACCCCGTGGGTTCGTCCGATACAGGGTGTATCTTTGAATTCAACGGCTCTTCGAGCCAAAACCGTCCGCAATTTTTGTAAATCGTCTAAAAGCAAGTTGCCCGCTTCTTTTAAAAGAAGCCCGTTGGCCGTATCCAGAACATCGGAAGAGGTCATCCCCAGGTGAATAAATCGGGAATCCGGCCCCACGTGCTCGGCCACGTTGGTCAAAAATGCGATCACATCGTGGTTAACCTCACGTTCAATCTCCTGAATCCGATCCACCTCAAATGCTGCACGTGTACGAATGGTCTGTACGGCTTCTTTGGGAATCCGCCCTAACTCCGCCTGCGCCTCACAAACAGCAATTTCAACATCCAGCCATTTCCGGAATTTATTCTCTTCCGTCCAGATCCGCCCCATTTCGGGGCGTGTGTAACGTAAAATCATAGAGTTAAGTTCTTCAAAAGATTTTTATGATCCACCGTAAATTATCATTAAAAATAACCATTTTTTAGACCATTATCAACTTATTTTTGCATCCCGGGATTTTTATCCCTGGATGGGCGCCAGTTTCAACCGGACACTTTTTTTCTGCCCCTTGCGAAAAAGGGTCAGCGTTAAAACATCACCCGGCTTGGCATCCATATTGGCCAGAATGGTCCAAATATCTTCTGTTCCCTGGATTTCCTTTCCATTAATTGCCAGAATAATATCGCCTACCCGTATTCCTGCTTTTGCAGCCGGACTGTTGGGCTTTACACTGGTCACGATAACACCCTTTGTGGACGAGAGACCAAAATATTTTGCAATTAAGTAATTGATATTGTCCACTTCCAGGCCCGTCCAGAACTGCCGGTTGACTTTGCCGTATTTTTTGAGATCCTTAATCACACGCTTAACGCGGTTCACGGGGATCGAAAAGCCCAGACCAATAGACCCCTCGCTGTTTGCCCCGCCTGTAAAAATGAACGTATTCACGCCAATTACATTTCCCAGGGCATCAACCATCGGGCCGCCGCTGTTGCCCGGATTGATGGAGGCGTCTGTTTGAATCATGTCCTGATACACCCGATCACCTCCCTGTCGCCCAAAATTCAAGTGGGTCGCACTCACCACACCCACCGTTACCGAGGGATGCCGGCTCAGTTCAAAGAGCCCAAACGGGTTCCCCAGAGCAATGGCCCATTCCCCCACGATAATGTTGTCCGAATTTCCCAACTCGCAAATGGGGAGGTTTTTCCCGTCAATTTTAAGAAGCGCCAGATCGGTTGTGTAATCCGAACCCACCAACTTGGCCGGATAATTTTTCCCGGCCACCATGGTTACAATGATTTTAACGGCGTTGTGAACCACATGCTCGTTGGTCACAATGTACCCATCCGGTGAAATGAGAAATCCCGACCCCAGGCTTTTAACCTCCTGGCGATAACGCATCCCCGGGAAAAAAAACTGAAAAAAGGGGTCGTTCCCAAACGGGGTGGCCACATACTCCTGAATTTGTGTTACATTTACCCCCACCACAGCGGACGCCACTTTTCGGACCGCTCGGGTAATGGCATTTTGCCGAACGTCTCCGATGTGGGTATTTGCTTTTTGGACATCCTCCGACGAGGTTTGGCTTTCTTTGTAGATCTGCAGGCTATCCTTTGACGAAACCGATTGTTCTGTTTTTTCACGGGCCGAACACCCCGTCGCAAAAAACATCAAAACAAACAGAACAATCCACGTTCGATAAAAAAGTTTTCGCATTTTTGATTCCTTTCAGTTTCTTACTATTTTGACGGGATTTACAGGATTTTATATTTCAAATTATGAGCCTGTTTCAAAAAGCGCTTTCCCGCGAATTTCCCGAATCTTCTCGAAGACAACCCGCAGGAATCGGCTCATTTGACTGATACGGCCACGAAAATATCCTGCAAATCCTGTCAAATGAATTTCCAGCGAAGCACTTGTTTCCGCCGAGGAATCAGGACGACACCCCCAGAGATGCCTTCGCTTTTTCCCAGTCATCCAAAAAACGTTTAATGCCAATATCGGTCAGGGGATGTTTTACCAATTGATTAATCACCTTAAAGGGGATGGTGGCGATGTGGGCGCCCATCTGGGCAGCTTCCACCACATGTAAGGGATTTCGAATGCTGGCGACAATAATTTCGGTCTTAAAATCATAATTGAGGAAAATCTCCACCAGCTGCCCCACCAATTCCATTCCAAAATGGCTGATATCATCCAGTCGTCCCACAAAAGGGCTGACAAAAGACGCCCCGGCTTTTGCCGCCAATAGCGCCTGACTGGGAGAAAAAATGAGGGTAACATTCGTGCGAATCCCCTCTTCCTCCAGGGTTTTTACCGCCTTAAGACCATCCATAATGACGGGAACTTTTACGACAATATTTTTATGAATTTTGGAGAGCTCGCGTCCCTCCCGCACAATGCCTTCATAATCCAGACTAACCGCCTCCGCGCTGATGGGGCCGTCCACGATTTCGCAGATTTCTTCCAGGATTTGCCGAAATGTTTTTCCCTTTCCGGCTTCCTTTGCCATAAGTGAAGGATTGGTCGTAACACCGTCCAACACGCCCAGACTGGCCGCTTCCCGAATTTCATCCACATTCGCTGTGTCAATAAAAAACTTCATAGGTCAAACCTCCTGTTTTAAGTCGAAATCCACTCTTTCTCACGCAACATAAATTTCTGAAGTCTCTTTCCGATTCGCGCATTCGCGGCATTCTTTTTCCGTCATTCTTTTGGACTACAGTAATTACGCTATCAGCAACTGTAATCAACGCGAACCAGCAGCAGCCCGCGCGCAGGCGCCGTGAGTCCGGCCGCTTTTCGATCTCTCGCACGAAACATCTTCTCAAAATCAGCAACAGAAAACCGCCCTCTGGCCACCTCCAGCATGGTTCCTACCAGAATGCGAACCATATTGTGTAAAAAACGATTGGCGGAAATATGATACACAAAATTCGGGCCGTCCTGTTCCCACCGCGATTCTTCCACCGCGCACAAAAAGTGCCTAACCTCTGCACCCGTCTTCGTAAACGATTCAAAATTCTCATTTGCTTTTACGATTTCCGCACATTGCCGGAGAATCTTCCCATCCGGAACAAAGGAAATCGCCCAGACAAATCTGCGAAACAGCGCCGTGGGCTCAGTGATCAGCCGATACTCGTACGATCGGCGGCAGGCTGAAAATCGGGCGTGAAAATCCGGGGCCACTATTTCCGCCTGTTTGACTACAATATCACCCGGAAGATTGGCATTCAGCGCTTTTTGAAGTGTTTCGGGCGCAAACGCTTTTTCTGCCCGGATATTTACCACCTGTCCCAGTGCATGTACTCCGGCATCCGTTCTCCCGGCGGCGGCCAGGCAATACCCTTCCGGAAACAGACGATCCAGAGCACGCTGCATTTCTCCCTGAACGGTTCGCTGCCGGGGTTGAATCTGAAACCCGGAGAAATCCGTCCCATCGTACTCCAGAATTAATTTGTAATTCACCATGGGCTCACACAAGTACACATCCGGCAGAGATAACCAGCGTTCCGGCGATCACAAAATAATCGGCCGCGACCCATTTCAGTTCCTTAAAACTGGTGCGTTCTTCTCCGATGCGGTAACAACGGGCCTCCATGGCCAGTGCCAGATCATCCGCCTTTCGAAATGCCGACAAAAAAAGTGGAAGAATAATCGGAATCAGGCCCTTGATTCTCTGCACAAGATTCCCTTCAATTTGAGCGCCCCGGGCCAGTTGGGCCTTTCGAATTCGATCGGCTTCATTTAAGAGCAACGGGATAAACCGAATCGCAATGGTTGTCATCATTGAAAATTCGGCAACGGGCACCCCGACTTTTTTCAGAGGCGCCAGCAACCGGGATAAGCCATCGGTAATTTCGATAGGGGCGGTTACCAGGGTAAAAATACCCGCGTACAAAATCAACAAAACAATCCGGGCTGTATAAATTATGGCCCGGCTTAAACCGGTATCTGTAATGGAAACGTGGATTACAGGAATTTGAAAAAGGATTTTTCCGTAACCGTAACCCAAATTTAAAAGAAATGTGAGAATAAAAAGCCACAAAAAAGGACGCAGATTCTTACTCACCAGCTGAAAGGGCAGGTGCGCCATAAAAACAACAACACCCAAAAGTGCAGTCAAAAATCCAAATGCCCAAAAATTATGGGTTGCAACCATCGCCGTCATGAGAATCAACAGCGAAATGAGTTTCGTCCGTGGATCAAGGCGATGGAGAACGGAATCCGCAGGGAAATATTGACCTAATGTTATATCTTGCAGTGGAGACATCTTAGTGAATTTTTATTTTTCAATATACGAAAAAAATGAAGGAAATCAAATAAAAATATTCCGTGAAAGGAGAAAAAACACTTGACATTTTTCGGATTTTCTGTTATTTTAAAAGCGCTTCTTCCTCGCAACCAACTGCTTTATTAATAAATGAGTCACCTTTAGAAAGCTCTTAGCCGCGAAATTCACGCACCCACATGAACTGATTGCACTGGAATAAACGGGGTGCACTTTGTGCCATTTGCGGCGAATCACGTGAACTCACAAACCCTTTCAACCAATGCCGTATTTCCATGAAAAAGAACACAAAAACAGGTCCTTCACAGCGAAAATTTTTACGAGCGGCTAACCTATTTTTCAAATCCAATCTTGCCCTAAAAAAAAACGAATCTTTCCTTATTGTGACGGATGAATATTCCTGGGATTTAAGCCGCAAACTCTGGCAGACAGCCATTGAGAGCTACCCCCAGACCTACGTCATGGCCTTTTCGGCCGCTGAATTGCGAGCGAGTTCTCTGAGCAAGTTGCTTTCCTTTATTTTGGACGCTGACGTCTCTCTGTTTGTAGCACGCGAATTTTCATTTTTATGGGAGGAATTTTCCCTTTCAAAAAATTTAAATACGCGCTGGGCAGGGCTTATCGGAATCCGGCCGGATCAATTTACACGAATGGTTGATGTGGACAGTGAGTCGCTAAGGCACAACACCCAAAAACTGCATGATGTGCTCCGATTGGGCAAAAGGCTGACCATCGAAACCGATTCAGACCACTCTCTTTCTTTTGAAATAGACCATTCCGCTTGTTTTGCAGACAGCGGTCTGGTTCAGAATTCCGGCGACATTGGCTGTATCCCCGGCGGAAGGGTTCTGATAAAACCCCGCGAGCAAACCGCCTCCGGCGATTTGCTGATTAACGGATCCTTGTCGTCGGTTGGAATTCTGCAGGAGCCGGTTCGATTCTTAATTAGGAGCGGAAGACTCAAAAAGATTTATGCCAAAAGCGATATTTCAGATTTTCGGGCCTCCCTGCGCTCGCGAAACAAAAACCGGCGGATCCTGGTCCGTGTGGGAATAGGCCTTAATCCTCACGGAAAAATCACCGGAAATTGCTTTGTGGACGAACGAACCCACGGGGTGATTCATCTGGCATTTGGTGATGAAATCGATTTTCGTTCACACATTCTCAACCCGACGCTTTCCGTTGCCACCCTTAAAAGGGCTTCTGTAAAGATCGATAATAAAGTTATCCTCAGGCGGGGAAAACTCGTCGTTTAAAAACAGGCGCCAAACCCCTCTTCTTACATTTGATTTTTTAATGCGTCCGCCTCAAGACAGGGCTGAGGCGATGCTCCTTGGAATGCAGACCATGAGCGGATAAGCGTCTTTCGGAGCACGCTCAAAACTAATTGAGCAAAAAGGCAAAACCGATTGCGGGGGTAACCACGCCGGAAAGGGATGGTTGAACGCCCAGAACAGGGCCGGCATGTGCAAACAGGCGCCAGCCTGCAGCCGCTCCCACTCCCTTCTTCCCCAAAAAAATCGACAGGAAAAACCGCCGGTAATTCGCTGTGGACAGGCCCACCGCCCAATTTGCGTCTTGTTTCCCGTTAAAAAACGATCCCGCCATGAGCAGGGCAGTGGCCTGAAATCGCCAAAAACTGCGACGGTACACAACCGGCACGTGTAATCGGCGAATGATGAGGGTGTAGAGGGTGTCCCGTTTCGGCGACAGAAAAATGATTTTTCCGCTTAAAGTCAGCGAGGGAGTCCCCCAGAAATTCTCCGAAACGGTTGCTTTCCGGGACCTCTGAAAAAGGAGCGTTGAATCCTTGGTTGAGGCACGAAGAATAAAATCCAGTTTTTCCAATTTTGCGAGGTTCCGTTTCCAGAGGGCGCGCGGCACAATTAAACAAGAGTCCGTTAAAGGCGGGTACAGTGAACATTCCGAAACCAGGGAATCCGGCCGGTAAAGCCTAATAAGGGACCGAATCGTGTGTGTTAGCTCCCGGAGCCTCTCTGCCCGAAAGGCCTGATAACGCAGCAGGTTTGAGATCACATCCGGGTAAGCCGCATTAAACTGCTTTTTGGAGATGAGCAGGGTGGTGGTATCGGGCAGGGGGGCTCGCTGCATGATGTGAGAAAGGGAGTCCCACTCGGCCAGGTCCTGCTGAATAGCGTAAAAAAGTGCACGGGAAATCCGAATGGAATCCGGGGAGGTTTGTGCCAGAGCGGCAGACGATCCGCCGACCTGCCACAAAAACAGGATCAGTCCGGCTATTTTTCCAAGGCGCCGAAACCGATCAGCCGCTCTTTTTATTGGCAACCAGGGCATCCCATTCCTTTTTTGCCTGGGTGGGCCGAACCTGCGGACGCACCAAAACAACAATCTTATTGTTTTTCTCGCCTCTTACGACGGCCAAAATGTCCTGGTAGCGGACCCACATGGGCAGAGTAAAGTTTTCCCCGAGATCGGGGATGAAAATCCCGTGATAGACGTAGGTGCCGGGGACCTTTTTATAGTCATACGTAATTTTGCCGTGCAGTTCCTCCTTGAGGTCTTTCAGGGACACCTCCTTCACCGGAGCTACAGGAGGAATAAGGAGGCGTTTTCCTTCTTTAATGATTTTTTTAATCTCCTCCTTATCCGAGGCGTGTCCGTGCGCCTCAAACTCCGTTTTCTCCGAGCCGCTTTTTACAGGGATGCCCAACCCTTTCAGGAACCGGATGAAGAATTCAGACAGCTTCGGGCTTCTAAGAAATACGAGGATTACAACAAACAGGATCAGCAACGGTGACTGAAGAATCAGGCGAAAAAGGGAGACAAAGAATTCCCGGAATCCGTAAAGAACTTTCCCACCTATCCCACCGGCGGAATCCTTTTTTGTTTTTGCAGACCTGAATGATAAAATCAGCAGGGCGATCACAACAACCAAAATAAGTGTTTGTAACCAATAAACAGCCAATGCATTCCAGATTGTTTTAAGAAGCATGTAAAATCCTTCTAAAAACGAGGTTGAGGTTTGTAAAGAATTCACACGATTTCCTTCCAAGTAAATAGAGTTGTTAAAAATGGCTAATTTTGATTAAACTACAAATTTAGTGATGGGAAGCCTCGGCCGCTTCCAACGATTTTTTATCCTTTTTGGCTTCAATAATTCGAAAGATTGCATGAATCGGCTCCGTTCCCGAAGCCACCAGCATTCCGGTTAATAAAAAGTCCCAGAAGGTAGGATGGGCCGTGATTTTCAGAGTAAACAGCATCCCCAAATCCAGAACCGCACACAGCCAGACCCCAATCACCGAACCAATGAGAAACACGGTTCCCTGAATTAAAAGGATTCGTACCTTTTCTTTTAGGGGATCGGTCAATTTTGGATCGTTGAACCGGGGGTCAATGGCCTGCAGCTTTTTCAAAATGGATTCCCAGACGGCTTCCCACATATCCTGAAGCAGTGCCGACTTTTCATAAACAAGTTTTAGAATGGTAATCAGGAGTTCAAACAACCGATTCAAAATAGTTGCCAGGGTTAAAATTATGAAAAAGAAAGCGACGACTTGAGCGCTCTCTCCCCAGGAAGACATTCCGGAAAGACCATTTCCCTGTGCCAGAGCGGCCTTTGGTCCCATCATCAGCAGCAGGACAAGGAGAAAACTCCCCAATCTGAATGGGATAAATGGAGACCGGTGCAGCTGAACTTTCTGTTTTCCGGGCCCTTTCACAGGTGCCACCATACAAAGGTTGGGAAATCGTCTCATGCTACACCTCCATCACTCTCGGGAATCAACACAAATTTCTTTTTCCGGAAAGAGGCCACAAATGAATCAAATTCCGGATTTTGTTCCCATTGTTGAAGTGTATTTTTCACCCGCGTGATCAGAGCGTCAAACGGGAAATTGTTTCCGGGACAATCCGTATGACCGCGCTTCACATCTCTGTGACGAACAATATTCGTCACGGGGATGCCGTAGATTTTCGTCCACAGGGCAATCTGCCGGGCGCCCTGTTCCATTTGCGCATCGGAGGGTACGGGCGGACCAAATTTCCCGGAGGCATTGTTACCGGGTGCAGAGGGGTCTGTGGAAAAATTGCCCACAAAACAAATCCCAAGTGAATTTCCATTACTGATTTTATTCCCGCGTTTCACATGGTACCCCACACTGTCCCACCGGCAGTAATTGTGAAGGGATCCGTCACGGGTCACCACACAATGATAACTGGGGTCCAGGCGGCGGTCGCGCTCGATGTCAACAATCTCTTCAAAACTCAAATTATTGTGAGTGGCTGAATGGTGAATAACGATGTACTGGGGATTTTTCTTCCGGAGGCCGTGACCCGGGCGATTGGGGTAAATTCCGCCATCGTAATGAATCGCCTCAAATTCTTTTTGACTGCCCCCTAAAACCGGTTCTTTCTGCGGCGTTTCCGACAACGGCAGCGCCTGGTTTTTTGCGTTTTCCCGGGCTTTTTGCAAGAAATTAATCAGGTCATGAATAGGCTGGCTGCCCCCGCTTATCAACATTCCCGAAAGCAAAATGTCCACCCAGGGCGCGATTTGTCCCTGAGTAAACCCCATCATCTCCAAAATACGCAAGTTTCCTTTCCAGCAGAGCAGAACCCCCAAAACAATTCCAATGCTTTGTAAAATGAGCCGTTTTTGAAGTTTAAGCTTTTTTTCCAGCTCCGGCAAATTTTGTTGTGAAAAACCGCTCAGGCGGTATCCCAACGGTACATTTCCCCTAAAGAGACCGGTGGTCTCAAAGGTAATGGCAACAAATTCAAGAATCCGCTCCAGCACGGTGGCTGGCGCCAGAAACTTCAAAATAACGGCCAGAAGGTGGTCTAATGACGGCATATTTTGACTCTTTCGATTGGAATGAGGGTCCTGTTCCTCATGCGTTGAAAAAAACGTTGAAGACGGGGCCACCGGTAAAATGGGCTTCAATTGAATGGGAGAAAAGCAAAAAGGCACAAACAAAACCTTGTTGTGCCCTTTTGCAAAAATAGCTCCTATTCCCGATCATCCGGCATTATTGATATATCAGAATAAACTTCGATTATTGAAGAGGCTTTTTTAACTCTTCTTTTAACAGTTTACCCGGTTTAAAATGTGTCTTTCTGCGGGGGGGCACGTAAACGATTTCCCCGGTTTTGGGATTTCGTGCTTTTGGTTTGGCTTTGGTTGTTTTCACCTCAAATACACCAAAATCTCGAATTTCAATACGAACTTCAGGATTTGCTTCTGCCATAATTTGACGGAGCGTCGTGAAGAGAGTTGAAACAATTTTTTCAGTCAAAGGAAGTTTTTCTCCTACCTCTTTGGCTACCCGCTTGGCAATATCCCGTTTCGTAACCGTTTTCTTCATAAACCCTACCTCCTTGTTTAGATTTCAATAATTTATCTAAAAATAAAAATTTAATTCTTAAAAAGCAAGAGAAAATTTTCCTGAAATTCAAGAAAATTTAAAACGCGGGAAAGAGTACTTCACCAAATTCAGGGGGACAGCCGGGAACGGCAAAAAACACAAAATGATCCAATCGGATTTTGTATGATTGGCCCCGGTTAAACTGCGGGGACAACTAAGGAGGCGCCGCAAATGGCGCCTCTCCAAATTGTGCAATCGTTCACCGGAAATAAGATCTTCTTTGCCTTCTCAGCCGAAGGCCTCCGGTTGAAAACCCGCTGGCTGCAAAATCTACTTCTCTGATTTTTCCACGAGTGAATAAATGGTTGGAATGAACACCAGCGTCAGAAAGGTGGCCATAATCAGCCCCCCGATGACGGTAATGGCCATCGGCGACCGCACCTCAGAACCCTCCCCCAGGCCAAGTGCCAGGGGCAGCAGGCCCAGAACCGTTGTTGTAGCGGTCATTAAGATTGGGCGAAGCCGCACTTTTCCGGCTTCAACAATGGCCTCAAATTTGGGCATTTTTTCAACCCGCCGCAAATGGTTAATATAATCAACCAGCACAATGGCATTGTTCACCACAATTCCGGCCAGCATGATCACACCAATCAGAACCACCACGCTGATGGTTTCCTGAAAAATAAAAAGCGTAAAAAAGACACCAACCAATCCAAAGGGAATCGTAAACATGATTACAAAGGGGTGCAGGAGTGATTCAAACTGAGAGGCCATGACGAGATAAACCAGAAAAATTGCCAGAAAAATGGCAAATTTCATGCTTTCGAAAGAAACGGACATTTCGGCATTCTGTCCGCCGATTCTCACGCGCGTTTCCGGTGGAAGCTCAATTTTTGAAAGGGCTTTCCGGATATCGCGGGCGGCACTTCCGAGATCCCTGCCCTCCACATTGGCCGAAATAACCGCCACGCGCTCCTGATCGATTCGGCGAATCTCGCTGGGTCCCCGCTCAATCGAAATACTGGCTACCGAAAACAGGGGCACCGGCACCGAACTCCCCGGATTGACAATAATGCGTTTCAGAGCCTCAATGGTGCGCCGGTCCTGTTTTTTGGCCCGAACACGGACATCGATCTTTCGGTCCCGCCGGTTCAACTGTGTGGCCACATCCCCCTGAATTTCATTGCGAATAAGACTGGCAATTGAGCCGATGTCGGTGCCAAGCTGAGCCACACGATTTCGATTAAATTGAATTTGAATTTCCGGATTTCCCCCTTCCATGGTCGATTTCACATCCACGAGGCCCGGGATTTCTCGCATCGTCGAAGCGATATGTTTGCTCAGAGCATCCAGCACATCCAGATTGTACCCCTGTACTTCCACTTCAATTGGCGTTTTAAAGCTGAAATAGCTGGGGCGGGAAAACTCGACACCCACGCCCGGCAGGCTTTCCCACTTCTTTCGCAAGTCCTCCATGACCCGCGTTTCCTTTTCTTTCAAAATTCCGGGTTTTAATTTGACCAGAAGCTGCCCCAGATTTTCCTGTTCCTCAGAAGCCGAAACCCCCGTTTGTGTAATTGACCCCGCGACGGCATAAATCCTCAAAATCCGGGCATCCTGTGACCCCATTGCCATCATGGTCTGAATGGTTCGATCCGTTTCTTCAAGGGGTGTCCCCACCGGAAGTTTGACATCCACGATGAACTCTCCCTGACTCATTTCCGGAATCAGCTCGGTACCCAGGCTGAGGTAAGCCAGATACGACAATCCGAAAAGAGCCAGGGCAATGACCACGGTCTGTAACCGGTGGGTCAATGCCCATCTGATCGTGGGCGGGTACACGCGAACCGTCCACTTGTAGAATTTATCGAAAACCCATTGAAAGGGCCAGAGTAAAATGAGCAATCCCTTGCCAAACCAGAGAGCCGCCTGCTTCAATCCCCTGAGGACCCCCAGAAAAAATATCTCCACGGCCCGGGAGAGCTTGTTTGGTTTTTCGGGAGGAACGGGCGGCACCGGAGCTTGCCCGGAGCCGTTTCCGCCCAGCGCCGACAACATGGGGATGAGTGTAATCGCCACCAGCAGGGACATCAACAGGGAATACGTTACGGTGAGGGCTTCGTCCGTGAAAAGCTGCCCGGCGATTCCTTTCACAAAAATAATCGGTACAAATACAAAAACGGTGGTCAGGGTGGATGCCACGACCGCCATTCCCACCTCGGACGTGCCCTTATTGGCCGCATCCATCAAAGAGAGACCCTTTTTACGGTAGCGGTCGATGGACTCCAGCACCACAATCGCGCTGTCCACCATCATGCCCACTCCCAGAGCCAACCCCCCGAGTGACATCACGTTTAGCGAAACATGCGACACGTACATTAAGAAAAATGTTGAGACGATCGAAATCGGAATTGCCAGGCTGATAATAAGGGTACTCCGAAGATTTCTCAGAAAAAAGAAAAGAATAATCATGGCCAGAATTCCGCCAATAACGGCTGACGAAAGCACGTCGTTGACGGAATTGCGAATGAATTGTGACTGATCGGCCACAATGGCCAGATGTGTGTTCCCGGAAACGGCCTGAAGCTCCTTTTGAATACCCGCCAGTTTTTTCTTCACCCGGTCGGCAACAGCCACCGTATTGGTACTGGCCTCTTTGTAAATGGCAATTTCCACACTTTCGTGCCCGTTCACCCGGGTAATGACTTTTCGATCCTTGTAACTTTTGTAAGCATGGCCGATGTCCCGCAGGCGCACCACCGCATTCCCCCGCCGGGCGATAACGACATCGTTAATTTCATCGGCGGTCAGAAATTGGTTCAGCGTCCGGACAATGTACTGCGTATCCCCTTCGTCAAGGGTTCCACCGGTCAAATTGATGTTTTCCTGATTTAGGCGATTGGTCACAAGTGTAATAGGAATTTTTAGCACGGCCATTTTGGCCTCATTTACATCCACGTGGATTTCTTCCTCCAGACCGCCACTCACTTGTGCCGCAGCCACACCGTCCAGGCTTTCCAGTTCCTGCTTGATTTTTTCTTCGGCCAGCAGACGCAGAGCAATGAGATTTTGATCCCCGTACAGGGCAATTCGCAAAATGGGTTCCAGTGCGGGATCGTAACGCAGTAAAATGGGCTGGGTGGCATCCTTCGGCAGTTTGACACGATCCAATTTTTCCCGCACGTTGAGGGAAGCAAAGTCCATATTTGTGTCCCAGTTGAACTCAACCACCACATCCGACACGCCGGAGCGGGAGATGGAACTCACCTGCATCACTCCGTTCACCACGCCAACCGCTTCCTCGATTGGTTTTGAGATCAGATTTTCCACCTCGGCCGGAGCGGTTCCCGGATATTCCGTGCGAATGGTGAGCGTGGGATACGTGATATTGGGCAAAAGATCAATGCTCAGGCGATTAAAGGCAATCCAGCCAAAAATGATGGTGGCCAGAAAAAACATCGTAACGGTTACTCGTCGATGAATTGAAAATTCAACCAGTTTCATGGAGTGATGTGTCCTCTTTGATTGTTTTCTTCAGTATTATATTTTGAATGACCTTGCTACTTTCGATCTGTTAACCTTTCGTACCTACGGTACATAAACTCATGTGGCTACATATTCATTACAAACATGTCGCACCTAACGGCGCTCTTGCTGCAGAGATTGTTTAATCCTCAATTAACACTATAAGAAATGCAGTCCCGTAGGGACGATAGATTCATAACATTTTTAATTAACACCCATTGCAAGTTGCCAGACGATTTTGCAAGCCCTTTTTAGGATTATCACGTAACTTTGAAATAACACCCAGACTTGTGGTATTTTTCATCCCTCACCCGGACAATTGAGTTACACCTTCTTGCGTTTCCATTTTCCCCTCCAAAAAAAGTATGCCATCAGGATTCCCTGAAGGCTGTATGCACAGGCGATCGCCAGCCAGATGCCATTTGTCCCCAGACTCAGAAACCGGGGAAGCAGCAGGGCCAGTGGAATTTGTACGGCGAAAATCCCGGTGGTAATCACCAACATCGGTGTTGTGGTGTCGCCGGCACCGCTCTGGGCCATTCCTGTAATCAGGCCAATCGCCAGAAAAGGATACGCCAATGTAGTAATTCTCAAGTACTCGGCACCAATCCTCAACACATCGGGATCCGAATTGAAGATGCGAATCACCCATTCCGGGAAGGCAAAGAACAAAATTCCCATGGGAATCACAAAGAGCAAGTAATAGGCCGTCGTGTAACGGGTGCTTTTCTCGGCCCGATCGGGCTTTTTGGCCCCCAAATTCAAACCGACCAATGTGGCTGCGGTGGAACCCAGTGCCCATCCGGGCAGCATAATTATCATCAGCACCCGTAGTCCCACACCGTAGGCGGCCACGGCCACCGTTCCGTAAACGGCCACAATTCTCATAATGAACAGATCTCCCAGACTTCTCACACCTCCCTGCACAGAGCCGGGAATGGCGATTTTAATAATCCGCCAGATAATATCCAGATTTAACCGAAATTCCCTGAGGTGAATCTGAATGAAAGAGACTCCCCGAAACAAAATCCACAGTCCGATGAGCATTCCGATACCCTGCCCGGTGACGGTGGCAATTGCCGCTCCCCGAACCCCCAGTTTAGGCGCGGGTCCCAGACCGAAAATCAGAATCGGATCAAGCACAATATTCAGCACGGTGGCAAACGCCCAGACCTTCATCGGCGTCAGGGCATCTCCGATTCCCCGCAGAACGGAACTGATCAGGAAAAAAATAATCAGGGCAAACGAACCCAGAAACACAATTTTTAAATAGGGTGTTCCCAGCCGGACAACATCCGGGGCCCCTCCCAGGGCCTTAAGCGCCGGTGCCGCAAAAAAGTGACCCAAAACAGCCAAAAGAACGGATAAGACAACACCGAGAATCAGCGACTGGTACACGACAATTTTGGTCTGTTCGGTATCTCCGGCGCCGAAAAACCGAGAGACCATCGCCCGCGTCCCCATCGAAACCCCGGCCAGAAAGGTCCAGACGACAGACATCAGAATCCCGCTCATGGCCACCGCGCCGATGGCATTGGGACCCAGCCGGCCCACAAAAATCATATCCACAATATTGAACAGATTCTGCAGCAAATTGCCGAGAACCATCGGCCATGCCAGAATCCAGATACTCTTCGGAATGCGCCCTTCCGTGAGATTGTATTTCTGTCGTGAGTTTCCGTTCATGCAGGCAGTCTCTACACCTTTCGAAAAAGATTCCGCAGCCAGATACTGAAATCATCCGTCACCTGATAAATTGCCGGAAGTACAATCAACGTAAGCACTGTAGATACCGTTAATCCCCCGAAAATGGCCAATCCCACGGGGGCCCACATACCGGCTCGCCCCTCCGTGGGGCCGAAAATAGACGGGAAGAAAATGGGCAAAATCAGGGGAAGCAACCCCAGATCCGTGGTAGCGGCCGTCATTAAAATGGGGCGAAGCCGGTCGCGGCCGCCTTTCAAAATGGCCTCCCGCCGGGTCAATCCCTTTCGCCGCATCGTGTTGATATGATCCACCAAGATAATCCCGTTGTTAACCACCAGTCCGAATACGATAATCACACCGAGCATGCCCACTTCGCTCAAGTTGGTATTGGTCAGCCAGAAGGAGAGCAGAATTCCGATAATCGCAAACGGGACGGAAAACATAATCACAAAGGGATGAACCACCGACTCAAACAGCGCTGCCATCACCATTAAAATCAACAGGGCTGAAAACCACAGGACAAAGCGCGATTCTGATTCCGACCGGCGCCACCGGCGATAGTTGCGTCCGAATTCCCAACTGTAGCCCGGAGGAAATTTCATCACCGAAATTGCCTGGGTAATGGCGCGGCCTGCCGTAAACAAACCCCGCCGATCCAGATTGGCATACACCGTGATAATGTGCTTTCGTTTCTCCCGCACCAGTTGCTGCGGGCCTTTGGTTATGCTGAATTTTGCAACCGTGTAAAGCGGCACCAAGGTCTTTTTTTCACTTCCCACGGTGAGATTTTTCAGTTTTTCCAGATTGGCCCGGTCTTCCTCACGGAGTTGAATTTGAATGTCGATTTCCCGGTCTTTTGCCTTGTATTTGGTGCTGGCCCGGCTGGTAAGGGCCGAAAAAATGGTCCGGGCCACGCGCTGAGAGGACAACCCATATTGATTCGACCGCGTCCGATCCACCGAAACCCGTACCTCCTCTTCTCCGGTTTCCAGGCTGGTTTCCACGTCTTTCACGCCCCGGATGTGCGCAATCTGCTTTTGAACCTCTTCCGCAATCATTGAAAGCACATCCAGATCGTCCCCCTTCAGCGTGACACTGATTCCCATTTCTCCTCCGGACATGCCATGCATCCGGCGGATTCGGTACGCGACGCCCGGCAGACGAGGCAGGGCCTTTTGAATTTTCCGAAGGGCCTCCATCGTTGTCAGATGACTTTCCTCCGGATCCTTCAAAAAGAAGGTGATGCGCCCCCGGCCTCCCTGATTGGAGCGGCCTTTGCCAAATTCCGTGGAAATGGCCTGGATTCCAAATTCGTCCCGCTGACTGAGGAATTTGCTCTCGATGCCGTCAAACAACTCCCGGATTTCCTTCATCTGGTAGCTGGGGGGAATATCCACGCGAAAGTCAATCTGCCGGGAGGGTGTCGGCGGCATAAACTCACGGTCAATCTTGGTGTACAGGAAAAGACTCATTCCAAGAACAATCAGGGCCGAACCGATCGTCAGCCAGGGACGGGACAGCGTCCAGCTCATTAGGGACTGGTATTTTTCCGTCAGCCAGACGATTTCTCTGGACTTCGGTTTTTCTTTTCCGGTAAAAATGAGCGACGCCAGCAAGGGAACGAACGTAACGGCAATCAGAAGCGAGGAAAAAAGAATCACGCAAATGACCAACCCGAATTCAAACATGAATCGTCCCATGCCTCCCGACGACATCACCACGCGGGGAAGAAAGACAATCATTGTGGTCAGGGTGGCGGCCATGACGGCCGTGCCCACTTCCCGGCTGCCGACAATCGCGGCGCGTTTGGCATCCAGGCCTTCTTCCTGCTTGTGGCGAAAAATATTTTCCAGAACCACAATGGAGGGGTCTACCACCATCCCGATGGCGTAAATCATGGCCATCATCGAGAGCAGATTCAGTGTAATTCCGGAATGGATGGGACTGAGCCGGGAGAGGTACATGATGAGAAACGTAAACAGAATGGAGATCGGAATGGCCAGTGAAATAATGAGCGTGCTTCGCCATTTTCGGAGAAAAACAAACAGAACCAAAATGGCCAGAATGGCTCCGAATAGCCCCGACCACTTCAGGGAATTAATGCTTTTCAGGATTTCCTGCGATTGGTCCCGGAAAACCTGAATATTTAAATGTCCGTACTGCGGGTCCGTTTGAATGCTTCTCAGGAGCTGCTTGATGCGTTTGGCCACATCGACCACATTGGCCGTGGAGGCCTTGTAAATGGAAAGCACAACAGCGTCTTTTCCGTTCAGGCGGCGGTAGCGTTTTTTCTCCGGGTAGTCATACGTCACTTTGGCCACATCCCGAAGATGAATGGTTGAGCCTCGAATGGGAACGTCGGCAATCTGGCTGATCTCTTTAAATTCCCCGATTGCCCGGACGGTAAATTTTCGGCCGCCGTCGTAAACAAATCCCCCGGAAATATTTACATTATTCGCCCGAATACTCTGAATGAGCTGATACACGTCAATGTGATGGGCACGCAAAAGAGCCTGATTCAGTTGTACCAGAATTTGTCGGCGGTCCACGCCCCAAACATCCACATTGGCCACCCCGTCAATGCGCTCAATGCGCGGCTGCAGGACATTGTTTACAAAATCGATGAGATCCGTTTTACTGCGATCCCAGGAAATGCTGAAATTAAAAATGGGCATGTCGGAGCTTTGCCAGTGCTGGATGCGGATTTGCTCCACATCGTCCGGCAAATACTGCCATGCCCGGTCCATGCGATCCCGGATCTCCATGGCCGCAATGTCCATGTCCGTACCGTCTTCGAACTCCACCGTAACATTTGACCCATTGGCTGAAGACGTGGAGGAGATATTATCCAGATTACTGACCGTACTGACCAGGTCCTCGATGGGCTGGGTAATGAGCCGTTCCACTTCCTCGGGCGAGGAGGATTTGTACGGGACGAAAATTCTGAGCCGGGCGGAGGATATTTCCGGCATGAAGGCCAACGGCAGTCTGTTTAAGGAAATCCATCCCAGGACCACAATCAGCAGCATGATCATGAACATGGTAACGGGACGTTTGACTGCATATTCGGAAATAGTCATAAAAAACCGGGTTCCAGTTGTTTTATTAAAATGTAACCGCACCCTTTACGGGTGCGTCGGCCTATCCTCATTCCGCAGGCGTAAAGCCTGCGGCTACAGGTTCTCGCAGAATTTTTTTCTCACCGCGGGCGCATTCTCAATTTATCCGCGTATTTTTCCCGCATGGCCCGAAAAAAGTCCGCCTGCTTTTTAATATCCTTTTCAAAAGACGGATCTCTTTTGACACGCGCCTCGTACTCTTTTTTAATTTCAGGCACACGCAGCAAAAACTTCTTAAACCGCTTTAGGCGTCTGGCATCCAACGGCGGCCGTGGCGGGTTCTTCTGAATTTCGGATGAATGGGACGCGGCAGGTTTAATTCCGGCCCGGGGAGACTCCGCCGGCACAGCGGTACCCGTTTCGGTCACCATCCGAACGTAAGCTCCGTTCTGAAGCCCTTCCTGCCCCACAACGACCACCCAATCCCCCTCATTTAGGCCGCTCAACACTTCGACCCGATCCCCATCGGCAAAACCCAGTTTCACATCCCGCTGGCGGGCAACGCTGTCCTGTACAACAAACACCCGATCGGTTTCGCTCTCCAGCAGAAGGGCCCGCTTGGGAATCACCAGAGCGTGTGGGTGGGTTTCCGTAATGATTTTCACCGTGGCAAACATTCCGGGGCGCAGGGGCGTCCCCTTCTTCAGCAGCATCACGGTCACCTTCACGGTGCCGCTCTCGGGATCCACAATGGGATTAATCATCTTTACGTGACCCCAAAATTCTCTTCCGGGATAGGCCTCCACCGTAACCAGTGCCCTTTGCCCCACATGGATTTTTTGAATGTCCTTTTCGGGAATAAACACGCGGGCATAAAGCGTGTCGAAATTAACCATCACAAAAACCTTTTGATTCACCCCCACATTATTCCCTAACTCAATCAGACGCTGGGTAATCACACCGGAAATTGGCGCCCGAATTTTGGCATACGTGAGCTTTAGTTGAGCTGCTTCCAACTGGGATTTGGCCGTTTCATACTGATATTTGACATCGTCAAAATTCTCTTTGCTAATGAGATTTTGGGAATACATTTCCTTTGAACGCTGGAAAAGCCGGGCATTGTTTTCCGCCTTTGCCAGGGCCTGTTTAACCTCCAGGCGCAGTTCCCGGTCATCCAATTCGGCCAGAATCCTATTTTTCGGGGCGTAATCGCCCTCTTCTACCGTGATTTTTTGCACCAATCCGGAAACCCGCGACACAACATCCACTTTCCGCAGAGCCTCAATATTGGCATTGCTCAGCAAATAGATGGAAATGGGTTCCCGCTTCACCTTCTCTACCTTTACGGGAATCGCACCCATATTCATGGCAGGACGTCCTCTGCTCATTCCCCGCGAACGTTTGGGAGAAGAATCATTTTTCCCGCAGGAATAGACAAACGCAACCGCTACTGCAAGCAGAACAAAAATTTTAAATCGTGCGCGCATTACCGACGCCCTCCTTTTCGACCCAAATAGTGTACCATCATTACCAGAGCCACAACTAACAGGCCCACAAAAAGAATAAGATTTCGAGAAGATTTTGCGTTTAGGCGTTGTTGGTTAAAAGAATGAAGGATTTTTTCAAGCGCTTCCTGTGACAGGTCACCAAACAGAACTACCGTTGTTCGGCCCAGATTTCGACGCATTTCCCAGACGCCCATGTGAGAGGAAACGGCGGGATACTTCCTTTTGGCCAGGCGAACCCGGGCCTTTTTCTCGAACAGAGAAAGCGTACTCAGGCCGTCGGAGAAAATGAGCTGGGCAAATTCTCTTTTCCGAAATCGCAGCAGCCGGAAGGCCTGTGGCTGAAAGCCTTCCGGAAGCCATTCGGGTAAAAGAACCGGAAACGGGAGAACCTTTTGCAGGGAATCCGCGCTTGCAAAGGTTCTGGAAAACCCGGCCTGTACGGAATCAATCTCATCGGGTAAAATCGTAAACAGCACCGGATCCAGGACGGGATTGAGCAGAAGGTTTTTAAAATAAGAGTACTGAATGAGTTTGCCGTCCGGAGCGATTTTTTTGAGTTTTAAAAGGAAAAAGGTGTTTCGATCAAGCCGAAGGTACAGACTCGGGCGGTCGCCTATTTTGGGGATCAGGGAAAGACGCACGGTCTTCCGGCCCAGAAAAACCCCGGATGGCTCTACGCTTACATTGTAATTTTTAAGAATCAACGCCATTTGAGATTTGGAAATGGCATGCGAAAATAATTTCCGGTGAAAGAGCAGTGTGCGTTTCCGAAATTTTTGTCCCTTCTTTTTCCGAATAAAAACGGACGGCGGAATTTCTATGATTTCTTTTCCCATAAAGGAAAGAGGTAAAATAAATTGAATGTGCCGTTTTCCGGATGTATCCTGGTAAATTTTCTGCCAGATACGCACGGTGTCCACCTGAGTAATCCAGTCGCCCTCGTAGGCCGTGGTCTGATTTGCATGAACCATTTTCCGAAGGATCTCTGCCGTTCCGGTCGGCCGAGAAAAAGCTGGCGTCGTAAAGATCAAAAATCCTGTAAACCAGAAGAGTACTTTAGATGTACGTTTCACTCTTTTTAACAAGCACCTTGTTCGTTGATTAATTTGATAACTTCATTACTAACAAACCCCTAAATCATCTCTTGATGGAGGGGATTTCCCTGCACTTTGTCCGGATTCAATTCCAGCAAAAACAGGCATTACGCGTTCGCGTACCTGCAACCGCTTTTAATATTTAACCTTTCAACTTTTGTACCGACAGAGATTTTATTTTCAAACCGATTTATGAACATTCGGGAAACTCACGGGCCAATCTTTTCTTTCAAGCAGCTACGGTTCGTCCAGCGCCACAACCGCCAGAGAAGCCTGCTGCCCCACCGGGCTAAATTGAGTGGACAACACGTATTCTTCCAGAAAGAACTCATTTTCCTGCTTTTGCTGCGCGCTTGATGCAGCCGGGAATCTTTTGTTTTCTTTTATGCGATAATTCCAGATCATAAACAGAACGACCACGCCCGTCATAATCACCCAGGCCAATTTTCGCCGTTTCCTGTAAATTCTTCCGGAAGAGTTTCCCCTGTTCACTTCCCGGCGAATTTTCTGGAATAAAAATTCCTTTTGAAGAGCAGGCGGTTCGGTCGGGCGAAGTTTTTTCAAAGCCCTGACCGTTTCCCCGTACGCTTGAAATGCTGCACGGCATCGGGCGCACGATTCAAGGTGGGACTCAACATCCTGAATTTCTTCAGGCGGCAACGCATTTTCCAGATAGGCTGTAAATTTGTTCTGAACCTCTTTACAGGTCATCTGTTATCCTTAAAATAGGGTTCCAGCAATTCTTTCAATTTCAACCGCCCGTAATGAAGGCGGGACATCACCGTTCCCACAGGGACGGACAAAATCTCAGCGATCTCCTTCTGAGGCAATTCTTCCAGATCGTAGAGCGTAATGACCAGACGTTGTTCCGGCGGCAGTTTTTCAATGCCTTTCAGCAGGATTTCTTTTTCTTCTTTTCGTGTCAGGGCCAATTCCGGAGAATCCCCGGAATCCGCAAAACTATCGGGATCGACAGGCGTTTTAGAGAAAAACGGAAAAACCCGCGACAAGAGCCGGCGCTTGCGCTGAAGCTTCTGAAATCGATGGACAACAATCTGAAAGAACCAGGTTGAAAAAGTGCGGCTTGCATCGTAGCGGTGCAAACTGCGAAACAGCTCCACAAACGCCTCCTGGACCAGCTCTTCCGCATCACGGGAATTCTGCGTCAGATTTAATGCAAAATGGTAAATCCGATCCAGATACAATCGGGATAACTGATCCATGGCCTGTTTTTGGCCGGCCTTTGCGAGTTGAATCAGCCGTTTTTCGTCAATGGGATCCTGTGTTTCTATTGTATTATTCCCTTACGTCAAAAAAATCTTCAGATCATTTTAATAAATACGAAGAAGCCTTAAAAATAGTTCAAACTGCAGATTGCTCATTTGGCCCCAAAAATAAAATATTTTCCCGGTTGGGAAAAAACCTCACTTTTATCTTGACAATTTCAGAAATTTCTCTAACTTATTTGTGTTTAATCCAATAGAAGAATAGATGCCACACGCCGTGCTCTTATAAATTAGTGAATTTTATGAAATCAATCAAACTAAAATTTGGCCGCTGGCGCGAGAGCTGTTGGCGCCTCTGTTACGGGTGGATTTCCACCCACTACAAAGGACCCTTTACACGCAAACACTTTTTTACCTCCCTATTTTACACAACTCATCGTTTCATTCAACCTTCTCCATTTCATTGCCTTCATATTCAAATGCTGCAACCCGTCAAAACGTTTTTTCGTTCAGATTATCTCTGCTGCTATGTATTTGATCGACCGTTTCTCACCTCAAGCATTTTTGGCAAAAATCATTCATTTAAAACAAGGAGGCATTATGTCTTTTAGATTTGAGACGGATGTTGTCCACGGGGGACAGCATCCCGACACGTTAACCGGGGCTTTAACCCCTCCCATTTATCAAACGTCCACATTCGCTTTTGAAAATGTGGAACAGGGGTCGGCACGGTTTAGCGGGAAAGAAAAAGGGTACATGTACACACGACTGGGAAATCCAAATACAGACCTTCTGGCCAGCAAGGTGGCCAGACTGGAAGGCTTCCCGGCCGGAATTGCGACCAGTTCGGGGATGGCGGCGGTGGCCAATGTGATCCTCGCTTCAGCCAAAGCAGGAGACAGTATTGTTGTAGACGACACCGTTTACGGCGGCACGCATTATCTGGTGGAGCAGGACATTCCCAAATTGGGTATCGAGGTTATTCGGGTTGATGCAGCCGATCTTCAGGCGCTGGAAGCCGCCGTTCGGCCGAATACCCGCCTTATTTTAATTGAAACACCGGCCAACCCGACCCTGAAGATTATTGATATCGAGGCCGCGGCCCGAATCGCTCATGAAAAAGGAGCCCTGCTGGCAGTGGACAACACCTTCTCTTCCCCTTACCTGCAGCGTCCCGGAGAATTCGGGGCGGACATTGTCTTTCACTCGGCCACTAAATATATCAGCGGGCACGGCGACGTGGTGGCCGGTGTCCTTTGTGGTGAAAAGGAGTTTATTGCATCAGCTTTCAAAGTTGCCACGCATTACGGATGGACGATGAGTCCGTTCAATGCCTGGCTGCTCTTAAGAGGATTAAAAACACTGGTTGTGCGCATGGAACGCCACTGCAGTAACGCCATGACTCTTGCGCAGTGGCTCGAAAAACATCCCAAAATTGATCATGTCCTTTACCCCGGACTGGATTCGTTTCCTCAGCATGAACTGGCCAAAAAGCAGATGAAAGGCTTCGGCGGGATTATTTCGTTTGAAATGAAAGGCGGGTTCAACGCCGGAAAAGCCCTTATGGATCATGTTACTCTGGCCAGTCTGGCCGTTAGCCTGGGCGATTGTGATACCCTCATTCAGCATCCGGCTTCGATGACACATGCCGGGATGCGTGAAGAGGAAATGGAAGAAGCCCACATTACTCCCGGGTTGGTCCGTATTTCCGTCGGAATTGAACATGTGGACGATTTGATTGAGGATTTGGAGCAGGCTCTGGAAAAAATCGATTAGAGGAATCTAAAAAAAGCCGCGCATCCACAAATAAAAAATTTTTGGGCGGATTCGCGGCTAATTTTTTTCCGTTTCTATTTCAACACGCGCCTTTAGCCATTTGTTGTAGCCCAGCACCACCAGCCAACCGATTAGGAATCCCAGAACAGCGCCCGTCATGACGTCGAATGGATAATGAACCCCTACGTACACGCGGGAATAGGCAATGATCCCGGCCAGTGTGTAAAGATACCACCGGTATTTGGGATAGAACCCGCCAAAAAGAGCGGCTGCTGCCATGCTGTTGGTGGCGTGTGCGATGACGGAAAAGAAAAGCTCCCGGAACACCCCACCAGCAAGCGAACCGTTTCAACCACATGGCAGGGTCGTATGCGATGAACAAGCGGCTTTATTACAAAACTGCTCATCTGGTCACTGAGGGTAATGGTCAAAATCAACAAAAGGGCGGCTGCCCGCCCTTTTTTCCCTCCCCAAACCATCAACGCAATCCAGATGAGCAGGATAGGTAACTTCCAATTGTTTAAATTGGTCAGACGAGGCATTAACCAATCCAGAACCGGATTGGTCAATGTTTGGTTAAAAAGATTAAAAAGAAGTGTATCCAAATGAACCAGAAATTCAAGCACGATTTTTTCGCCTGCAAAAGTTTAAAGTCCGTTTATTCCACCTTATTCAGACGGGATATTGAGTTCCTTGCGATAATAAGCAATCACATTTTCAAGGATTTCATCCAGCGAATGGTGAGGTTCGTATCCGATGTAAGACTTAATTTTGGACAAATCCGGAATCCGGATTTTCATGTCTTCAAATCCCTCCTCATAGGCCTTGTCGTAGGGAATAATCTCAATCGGAGAGTCGCTGTGGGTCAGCTTTTTAATCCGCTTCGCCAATTCCATGATCGTCACCGGTTCATTCCCTCCCACATTAAAAATCTGACCTTCTGCCCGCGGATTTTTCATTAATTTGATCAACGCGTCCACGACATCAGCCACGTAGGTAAAACAACGAACCTGCTCACCATCTCCATACACCAGAATGGGTTCATTTTTCAGGGCGCGCGTAACCATTCTCGGAATCACCATTCCGTATTGACCCATTTGCCGCGGGCCGACCGTATTGAACAATCGTACGACGACTGTGGGCAGTCCTTTTTCTTTATGATAGGCCAACGCCAGATATTCGTCAATGGCTTTCGATGACGAATAGCACCAGCGGCTCCTTGTGGTCGGTCCAAGCAGACGGTCATCATCTTCACTGAACGGAACCTTTTCACTCTTTCCGTAAACCTCCGATGTGGACACGATGAGCACCTTCTTCAGGTACCGATTGGCCAATTTCAGCACCATCTCAGAACCCATAATATTGGTTTCGATCGTCTTCACGGGGTGCTCTACGATCAGCTCCACACCCACGGCGGCTGCCAGATGATAGATCATATCATTCTCGCTGACCAGCCGGTCCATGACTGTTTCATTTTGGATGGTGTCAATCGCAATCTTAAAATTCGGATTCCCCATGAGGTGTTTCACATTTTCCAACCGCCCCGTCGAAAGATCGTCAATTACCCAGACTTTATGTCCCTGTTTGAGCAGTTCTTCTGCCAGATGCGACCCAATAAAACCGGCTCCGCCGGTAATCAAAACATTCATTCGTATTAACCTCCTTGTTGATTAATATGCATTAAAAACGTAACCAAACTCAAAATTAAAACAGCCTGAGCCAATAGAACCCAGCTTTCCCACGCTTTTGCGCCGGGGAGTAAAACCGCTACCATTCCAACCGTTAGCGTAACCACATAAATAAAAAATACGGCCTGTGTTTGTCGCATCCCCAGCGCCACCAACCGGTGAGAAAAATGTTTTTTATCCCCCACAAACAAAGGCCGGTGTTCGCGCCAGCGAATGACCATTACTGAAAAGGTGTCATAAATTGGAACACTTAAAACCAGCAAAGGGATAATAACCGGAATGGCTGTTTGACTTTCAGGCGTGATGTAAGAACTGATCACGGTCAGCGTTCCTAACATGTAGCCGATAAAGAGACTTCCGGCATCTCCCATAAAAATTTTTGACGGATACCAATTAAAGAGTAAAAATCCCAATAAGCTGCCAGCCAGGGCCACAAAGATAAACGCCGTGAACAACTGTCCCTGAAGAAAAACAATTACCGCAAAAAGCAGGGAGGCAATGGCGGCCACACCGGCCGACAGGCCATCCATATTGTCCATTAAATTAAAGGCATTAGCGATACCCACAATCCACACAGCCGTGACCACAAAATCCAATATCTGCCCCGGCATGAATTGGGTCCGTACCCCCCCTGCAAACAGAATCCCCACCGACAAAAATTGAACCAGAAATTTCACCTGGTACGGGAATGTCTCCCCCCGAACATCGTCAATTAAACCCAGAATAACAATGACCAGACTTCCTGCGGCAATGCAAGAGAGTTCCAAAAACCGTGCCTGAATTTTTGAGACTAAATTCAGATAGGGTGCAACCACGTGCGACACGAACGAAACGTTTTTGAACAGAAATAAGCCAGAGAGGTTCAAAACGATGGTTAAATAAAATGCACCTGCGATGGCCAAACCACCCAACAGGGGTTTGGGTTGATCGTGGATCTTCCGCTGGCCGGGCCGATCCGTTATCCCCAGGCGAAAGGCCACTCTTCTAAAAATGGGAACCAGTAAAGCAGAGAAAAAAAGTCCCATTCCCAGAAGATAAAGTAAGGTAAAAATACGTAACATTTATTCACCGCTGTCTTAAATTGGTAAGCAGACTCACCGCAGCGTTTTACGGAGAGCATTTAATGAAATCACCACAAGGTATTTCAGTCCCCTCTGACAAGAGGGGTGTGTGTCCTGGCGGACAGGGACAGGGTGTGTCTCCCGGTTTCTTTCACAACATTCGTGTAAACAGGAAAAGACTCAAAAAACACACCCCTAAATCCCCTCTTTTTAGAGGGGACTTCCGGCTAAAACACTCGATAGCAAAAAAAACCATTTCCCCTCTTTTCTACAGGTCAGTCAAAATTTTAATTACTGCAATTTTTAACAAACATCCCACCCCACAAACGTCCCCTCTGACAAGAGGGGTGTCTCCGCCGGCTGGCGGGGACAGGGTGTGTGCCGGTTTTTTTTCACAATATTTGTGCGAATAAATAAAGAGTGGAAAAACACACCCAATTCAACACCTCCTATTTTTCCCCGATTTTGACCCCTGTCATAATGTGCTTTTGGGAATCCAGCAGCCGCGCACCAAAGGCCCAGCCACCGCCGGCCTGCGTAATTTTCGCGAGAAGCACATTCTTCCCCTCTTTCAATCGAATCGGAACCACGTCCTGATTCTTCTCGTAACCGCGCAGAATTTCATGTTTGAAAACGGGTTCACCGTTGAGCCAAACGGCCACGGCATCGTCGCTGCCCAGGGAAAGATACCCCTTTTGCGGGCGGTCGGACTGAATAAACGTTAGCGCATAGGCAGCCAGGTTTGGCTGATCACCGCTTTTCCACAATTTTCTGAAATCGATGGAAAAATCGTCCAGCAACTTGGGTGTTACACGGGTGGGCACAATCTTTTGCCAGGAAAGAACTCTGCCTCCGGGAAGTGTGACCGATTTTTCAAGATCAATTTCCCGATTCGTCTCATCTAACACACCCGTTTTTAGATCTTTCGGATTTTTAATCGGAAAGGGACCCAACACCCACCAGGTGTTAATGGCCGGGAAAATCGGTTCCCGCTTCGTAAATGCAATGGGAACGCCGTTGAGGTTTACCCGGACAGATGTTTCCAGCTCACCCGGCTGAAAGTCGCCATTGGCTTTCAGCTCAATTTTCCTTTCCTGAACGGGATTTTCATTCAACGGTTTTAATTGAACATGCTGCTGACTCGGGGTCGTCCACGGTTCCTTAACCGAAAGAGACAGTTCGCCCTTGAAATCTCCCAGCTTTTTTAACGCCAACCAATCCACGTCTCCCATTCCAACGGAAAGAGTTGCTAAAACTCTTCGGGAAGTCGCCGTAGGCAATTGGAGAGAAATCTTCTGGTACAATCCCAGCAAATGGGCCAGACAGCTTTTTAGGAGCGAAGAATCTGTTTCCGCTGTCTGAATGTCGTGCACCACCTCGGGAAATTCGCTTTCAAATGTTTCCAGTTCGGATTTTGCCGTCTCGGGTTTCAGGCCGATTCGATTGCCCGTTTGTACCGCCCGGATCAGGCGTTCGGGCCAGTTGCCCCGCAGCATCTTTTTCACCTGCTTGAGCCGCGCCAGTCGATTGGGAAATCCCCGAAGAAGAGAGGACTCCGGATCCAACTGGGCCAACTTCACCTGCACAATCTGCTCTTTGTGTACATCGACTTCGGGCAGATTCACCACAGCGGTTACGTGATCCCCATCGTAGAACCAACCCGGTGTTCCTTCATCCAAATCAAAAGGAATCCGTTTTCCATTCCACACAATCTCACGAGGGGGCCAAATGCCCAAAAGTTTCAGGGTGACCGCGCGCTTTTTCGGCATTCCGGGATACGATCCTTCAACCGGCTTAATGCGAATGGTTTGCGTATTTTCGGAGAGGTGGTTTTCGAGGGTCGTCCAGGCACAGATGTTCTTTTCGTAATTCTGTGTATTCCCTTCGTCTTCGTACAAACGAAATTCTCCGCTTGCGCCGGGGAAAACAGCCAGCACCAGATCGGCAGATGCCGAAACCGTGTTTGGCGCATCTTTCATCATGGGAATAACCGCCCCCGCCTTCACGTACACGGGAATCTGATCCAGCGAAAAGGTGTGCAACACCACCGCCGGACCGCGAATCAGCCGTCCCGTGAACCACTCGTACCACTCCCCTTCAGGCAGCCAAACTTTCTCCACGGCGAGCTGACTGAGCGTATCCAGCGGAGCCGTCACGGGCGCCACAATCATGTCATCGCCAAAATAATATTGATTTTTAAAGCGGTACGCTTCATCCGATTCCGGAGACTCGTAATACATTGGCCGCAAAATGGAAATCCCTGTGTCGTAGGTTTTGCGGGATTCCGTGTAAATGTAGGGAATCAGACGGTATCGCAGCAGAAACGCCTTCCGCATAATGGTGTAATAATCCACGGGGAACGCCCAAATACGCCGCTCGTAATCGTATTTTTGCGTGGTGTGCGTGCGCAGAACCGGGCTGAACGCTCCCCACTGAATCCAGCGGGTGTAGAGTTCCGGCGGCTCCACATTTCCGAAATGCCCGCCGATGTCGTGGCTCCAGTACCCGTAACCCACGTTTGCTGCGGTGGCGGTAAAATAGGGCTGAAAAGCCAGTGAAGGCCAATCCACATGCGTATCCCCCGAAAATCCAATCTGATAGCGGTGATTTCCAAGTCCTCCCCAGCGGCTAAAAATAAGAGGACGCCGGTCTTTCCGATGGTGTTCCATATCCGTAAAATGCAAGTAGTTGAGCCACCAGAGCGGATCCAGTCCCGGTATTTTGGATGTGGTGCCCTGCTGCCAATCGATCCACCAAAAATCCACGCCTTCGTCTTCCAGGGGATGATGGAGATATTTAAAATAGGCATCCATGTATTTCGGATCGGTGCAATCAAAGGGAATCGGCTGTTTTGTGGCGGGATCAATGCCCATGGCCCGGGCAAATTCGGGGTAGGCCTTTTCATGGGGTTTCACGCCTGAAGCCGGGTGCAGATTGAGGGTCACCTTGATTCCCTGGCGATGCACCCATTTCATAAAATAGGCCGGATCCGGAAAGAAGTCCGGGTTGAAGGTGTAGCCTGTCCAGCCCTTCAAGTGCCAGCCCATGTCGATTACCAGAACGTCCAGGGGAACGGTGTGTGTCTGGAATTCCCGCACCAGGCCTTCCAGCTCTCGGTCCGTGTACGACCAGTAGCGGGACCACCAGGTTCCAAACGTAAACTTCGGCGGCATGGGAATTTTCCCGGCAATTTTGATGAAATCATTCAGCGTTTTTTTATAGTGGTGCCCGTAACCGAAAAAATACCAATCCAGCCGGTCCCCTTCCGGACGGGCCGTGACCCACGGGGGGTTAGTGGCTGTGAACAGATCGCGTTTGGAATCGTCTACCAGCACCCAGCCATCCCGGGAAAGCAGGCCCGGTTCCAGGGCAATGCTTCCTGAAATACTGTCCAGGGTGCGGGTAGTTCCGCGCAAATTACCGGGATTTTTCATTCCCGGTTTCCAAACGTTCCGGGTGCCGTTGACGTGAAACTCCACATAAAGGTTTTGAGAGCTAAATTTTCCACTGCCTTCTTTGTAATGAAGCGCCAGGGCCTCCGTTTGAATCACCAGCCAGCCCTCCTTGTGGGACACCGTGAACGACGGAACGGGCAAATTTCGATTAATAAATGCAAGGGAGGCCCGGTCCTCAAAAACTCCGTCGCCGGCCCACTCCATTCGAATGAGCTGGGGCGTTAAAACGGTAAAACGGGCGTTTCCCGAAACGACCATGGCTCTGGCGTTGGCCACCGGATTCCACCCGCTGGGGAGCGCCGGAGCCGGTCTGGCAAAAAATGCACTCAATGTGAAAAATAGGACAGGAAGCAGCGTTTCCAAACCAATTCTCAACAGTTTGTAAACATGTACCGGTTCACTAAACGAAAAAACTGGCATTTTTTTACCCTCTGCGTTTGTGTGATTTTGTGACGGCTGACAGTCATTTAGAATTAAAGATAGAAATTTTTTTAAAAAATAAAAGCATTTATTTTCTTCAAAACTGATTCATAATCCGAACGTGGATTTTGCCCTGGCTGATGGCATCCCCTTCGCCGAGTCCATAATCAATTCCCACAATGCCGACGGCCGTTTGAGTGCGGATGCCCAGTCCGTAGCCCAGTTTCCACACATTCTGCCACTGACGGGTGGTCTGATTCTTTGCGGAAATCCAGCCGGTATCCAGAAACAAAAACAGACGGGACCGGCGGCCCATTACATACCGGTACTCCAGATTGCTCCAGGCGATTCGGCTTCCCCGGAATTGATCCTCCCGATACCCGCGCAGCGTCCGGCTGCCGCCCAGATAGAATTGTTCTTCGACGGGAACAAAATTCCCCGGAAACCGCACTTCCCTCCCGTGAAGCCCGAGTGCCCACACCTGCCGCCCGAACCAATTCCAGTACCCTTCAAAATCAAGAGTGGTTCGGCGAATATCCTGCGCGGCTGCACCCTCGCCGAATGTTTTTCGCCGCAAAAAATCAACAGACGTGGCGTAAAAAAGTCCGTGTCTGGGATTGAGCCAGTCATCCCGGGTATCGAAGCTCAACCCGCCGCTGAACCGCCAGGCCTGACTTCTGGGAATCCGGAACAAAACCTCTCCAATGGAATCCGGCAAAACGGATTCCCGCCCCATTCGGACGTGAAGCTGAAGGCTTTCCAGCCACATCCACTCGGATCCGATCTCCCAAACCCGCCGAATAAACGTGGTGTCTTGCAGGCGCTGCTGAAAACGAAGGGTCACCGAAACGGGGCGGTTCAACACCCAGGGTTCCTTGTAAAAGAGCTTCATTTCCTGCGAGCGGCTGTTTTTTTTCTGCCAGAACGCCGAAAATTCCCGGCCTGTCCCGAAAAGGTTTTGGAGATTTACATCAATCAATCCGGTAAAATACGCCTTTTTTTGCAGAGTTGGCGGATTGTATCCCATCGTTCCGTCAAATTGGGCCATATTCCCTTCGCGGATGGGAATTTGCAGGCGGCCGTTCCCGGTGGAATCCCACGAAATGCGCACGCTGTCCGCCAGACGGAGGTACGGGAATTTTCGCAAACGACGTGACATTTTGTCCAGATCGCTCTTGCGAAAGGCCTTTCCCGGCCAGATCCGTAATTCGCGCAAAAGGGTCTTTTTTCGGGTAATTTTATTCCCCGAAATACGAATCTCGGCAATCTTTCCCGGCGGGCCCTCCCGTACAACCAGAGAGATCCACACCTTCTTTTGATTCGGAAGCAGCTCCAGTTTTTCAAGGCGGACCCTGCACAAAGGGTACCCGCGGTCAGCGTAGCGGGTGACCAGATGGTCCAAATCGTTTCTGAGCTGTTCAGGGCGAAAAACCTGCCCGGGACGCGTATCCATTTCATTCAGAATACGTCGCGTCGAAATCACGTGATTGCCCGAAATACGGATTCCCCCCACCCGAACCCGGGAACCCTCGCTAATAAACAGCGTGATCCTTTTGTGCTTTTCCTTACCCCGATAAAGAATGGAATCAATTCTGGCAAAAAAGTACCCCTTCTTTTGGTACAATTCAAGGATTCGTTTCCCGTAGGATTCCAACTCCGAATGGCTCAACGAATCCGTCGAAAATGCAGCCACTTTCCTCAACTCGGGCGCGCTGATGTGCCGATTGCCGATAAATTTAATTTCGGGCCTGTGGTCCCCGGAAAAACCCGCACCGGCGGAAATCAGAATTCCGAAAAGGCTCATTCCGAAAAAAATTGCCGGAGCCCGCAGAACACGCGAAAAAACACAAAAAAGATTTTTCACGGTGCTTTTATCCGTTTTTCGTTTTTTGATTTTTTCGGCCATCTGTTAGTTGCATTTCCTGTTTAAGTCCACTTTAAAAAGCGTTTGCCCGCGAATTTCACGATTTTCACAAGTTGATTTTACCGAAATTAAATCAGTGTAATTCACGTCGTCCGTGGTTTTAAAGTCAACCCTTATTCCACAAAGGAAGCTTCTCTTCCTTTCGTGTAAATTCGTGGGTAATTTTTTCCCTGA
>JAADHR010000194.1 GCA_013151735.1 Calditrichota bacterium
GGTGCCAGAGCGGAGTCGAAGGCCGGTGCCTGAGCGGAGTCGAAGGCCGGTCATCACCCAACGGCCGGCAGGAAAATTCTTTTGTCCCTATTTAAAACAGAATCCCGACTGGGGGGCTGTGAAATCGCAACGGCAGCGAAAAAACTTTAAACGCCTGCCTGATAGCAAACCTCTGGTCTAAGAAATGGGTATTGTGAAATAGCTCGGAATAGGAACTTTTAGACCCTTTGCTGTTTTTAGCCCGGGTATTCACCTTGGGGCTGCTTTGCCGCACCCTTTGCGGGTGCGCCTGCAAACAATCGCAGGCATAAAGCCTGCGGTTACGGCAGACCAAACACATTTCTGAATTAAATTTCACCTTCTCGTAAATTCCCTCGAAAATCACTTGACAAAAACAAAAAATCTCCGTAAAATGTAATGTTTGATCCAGATCAAAAAAATCAAAAAGCGTTCTTTTTAATAAATATGAGGTGACATATGCATCCAACAAGCAGTCCGGTGGCCTACGCCATTTATGTGGTGTTTTTTGTGGGAATGATGGTGTTGTTTGCAGTTCTGATCTGGCGGCGGTTAAAGGTGATGCTGCAGGCTGAGCCCATCAATCGTTTTGATCACATCGGCGTGCGTATTTGGGAAGTCATAAAAATCGTTTTGGGACAAGCGCGCATTTTGAATCGGCATTTTTTAGGGGCCGGTTTTATGCACGCCTTTATCTTTTGGGGGTTTGTGGTTTTGCTGATTAATTCCAGCGATGTCATTTTCGGAGGGCTCTTCCACGGATTTCACTTCCCGTTTTTGGCCCCGGGGTCTGCCGCGCTCACAGTCTATTATTACATGCGGGACATTTTTGAAATAATCGTCGTGATTATGGTACTGGTAGCCGTCTTTCGGCGTGCGGTTCTGCGCCCCAAACGCCTGACCATCAATTTTGACGGTTACCTGATTCTGACCTTCATTTTTCTGATTATGGTTTCCGACTTTTTTATGAACGGAGCGGCCAAGGTCATGCACCCGCACGATCTGGCTAACGCCTCGCTTGTGAATATCTGGGTCGGCAATTACTTTCTGGCGCATCATATGAGCTGGAATACGGCTCACCTTATTTTCAATACCGGCTGGTGGGTGCATGCCGCAACGGTGCTCATCTTTTTGAATTTCTTGCCGGTGTCCAAACATTTTCATGTTATTACAGCCGTTTTTAACGTGTTTTTCAAGCGCCTGGACAAGGGGTATTTGCCCAAGCTGGATATTGAAAATGCGACCCACTACGGCGCGTCAAAACTCCACCATTTCGATTGGAAGGATATTCTGGATGTGTACACCTGTACGGAATGCGGGCGCTGCCAGTCGGTGTGTCCGGCATTCAACACGGGGAAACCGCTCTCTCCGAAGAAGATCAACGAAAATATGCGGGAATATCTTTTCGATAACATCAGCACCATTGTCAGCAATCCGCGTGAGAAACTGGATGAATTGGAATACGAGGGCGATCCTCTGGTGGGGAACACCATTTCGGAGGATGTGATCTGGGCGTGTACAAGCTGCGGCGCCTGCGAAAATGTGTGTCCGCTGACCATCGAATTCATCGATCGCATTGTTGAAATGCGCCGGTATCTGGTTCTTGAAGAAAGCAAATTTCCGCAGGAACTGGTCACAACCTACAAAAATATTGAAAACAACAGCAATCCCTGGGGGATTGGCGCCAGTGAACGGGAGGCATGGGCTGAAGGCCTGGATGTTCGCAAAATGCGTGACGTGAAGGAAGTGGATGTGCTTTACTGGGTGGGATGTGCCGGTGCCTTCGATGACAAGGGCAAAAAGACCTCCCAGGCGATGGTGAAAATTTTGAATGCGGCCGGGGTTGATTTTGCCATTCTCGGGAAGGAAGAAAACTGCACGGGCGATCCGGCCCGACGTTCCGGAAACGAGTATCTCTTCCAGATGCAGGCGGAAACCAATATCGAGACCCTGAAACAGTACAAATTTAATCGGATTGTAACGCAGTGCCCCCACTGTTACAACACCCTGAAAAATGAATATCCGCAATTTGACGGAAATTTTAAGGTGGTTCACCACACGGAATTCATCGAAGAGCTTATCGAATCCGGGAAAATTAAGTTGACCAAGCCCCTCAAGGAACGGATTACGTATCACGATTCCTGTTATCTGGGGCGCCACAACGATATTTACAAGGCGCCGAGGAAGGTCATTACAGCCATTCCCGGCGTGGAAATGGTCGAAATGCCGCGCAACAGAGACAATGCCTTCTGCTGTGGGGCAGGCGGCGGCCGTATGTGGATGGAAGAAACCATCGGTACCCGCATTAATCACGATCGGGCGGAGGAGGCTATCGGTGTCAATCCCAATGTGGTGGCCACGGCCTGTCCCTTCTGCCACACGATGCTGGATGACGGCCTAAAGGACAAGGGAAAGGAAAATATCCAGACACTGGACATTGTTCAATTGGTTGCCGAAGCAATGGAATAGATGCGTTTTAGCTGTTCAATGGTTTAAGAGGATTCAGGAATTTTTATGGAAGATTTTGAATATCACGTGTTGGATAAGGGAATTGTGCGGCTGGTCGATTTTATGGGCGGGGATAACGCGGTGGTCCAGGCTGCCCGGGTGTCGTTTGGGCAGGGAACAAAGGGCGAGGAAAAGGATCGAAAACTAATCGATTATCTCATCCGGAATGCCCATGAAACGCCTTTTGAACAGGCGATTTTTAAGTTTCACATCAAATGCCCGATTTTTGTGGCACGGCAGTGGTTTCGGCACCGCTGGGCGAGCTACAATGAGATCTCCGGCCGCTACACGGAAATGTCTCACGAATTCTACGTACCCGAAAAATTTCGGACCCAGGAAAAGAAGAATTACACCTATTCTGATTTGAAGGAACCCCTGAGCCAAAATTTACGGGAGAAAATAGAAACTTTTTATGAGCAGACCTACCGGCTTTACGAGGAGCTGTTGGCGGATGGGGTGGCAAAGGAACAGGCGCGTATTGTTTTGCCTCTTTCCCTGTACACGCAGTTTTACTGGGCCGTGAATGCCCGTTCCCTCATGAACTTTGTGAAGCTTCGGACCGATGAACATGCCCAATATGAAATTCGTGTGTACGCCAATGCCATAGCCGATGTTTTTCAGAAAAAAATGCCGTGGACGTTTGAATCCTTTAAAAAACACGTTCTGGAACATGATGAAAAATCATATTAATTCGCGAATTAGCGGCTAATATTTTTTAGACAAATTCCTTTGTGGAAAAGTTGCTTTTTGCAAAGAAGCACAAAAATCAATATTGACAATTGCAATTTAATTTTCTATATTTAAGCAGTTCTTTCAAAAAACACAATTTCGGTGCTTCCGTGATGGGAACATTGGGTTCATCATCGCGAAGCTGAAAAGGGAATCCCGTGAAAATCGGGAGCAGCCCCGCTACTGTAAAGGGTGACGAAAACCGTACATTGCCACTGTTCGTCAAAAAAACGGATGGGAAGGCACGGTAAGTAGGATGACCCCTGAGCCAGGAGACCTGCCGAAATTGCAACCGGTGAAACCTTCGCGGGCAAGGTCTGGGTTTTAATTCTCTTAAGAACACGCATTTTAACCCCAATTTTCACGACGAAGGTTGGGGTTTTTTATTGCCCAACCAAGCGTTCTTCCCCCCGCAGGGTCTTCACAACGTTGTTTGTCTTTCAGCAAAAAGGACTAACACAGAGAACCGCAGAGACAAAAGTGTCCAGTGACTCATTCTCTGCACGGCTTCATTTTTCTGTACATTTTCAATTTGACGAAAAGGAGAGTTGACATGCCAACCAAACTCAAGAAGGGGTATGTTCAGATTTACACCGGAAACGGAAAGGGGAAAACGACCGCCGCCCTGGGACTGGCTTTTCGGGCGGCCGGAAATGACTTTCATGTGTTTATCGGTCAGTTTATGAAGGGTCAGGACTACGGTGAGCTGAAAGCCGCCAGCCGCCTCGCCCCGTACATCACAATTGAACAGTTTGGAAAGCCCACGTTTGTTCACGTGGATAAGGCCACAGAGGAGGATGTCCGGCTGGCCAAAGAGGGACTGGAACAATCGCGCAAAGCGATGCTGAGTGAAGCGTACGATATCGTTATTCTGGATGAAATCAATGTGGCGATCTTTTTCAAGCTGGTGACTACCGAGGAGGTTTTGGCGCTCATTGACGAAAAACCTGCCGGCGTTGAACTCATCCTGACCGGCCGGTACGCTCCCAAAGACCTGATTGAAAAAGCCGATCTCGTGACGGAGATGAAGGAAGTCAAGCATTACTACACCCAGGGTGTTCAGGCACGCAAAGGAATTGAAAAGTGAGTCGCTTGCAAAGGGCACTTTTTTCTCTAGTATTTTTGAGCCTTATCGGTTTTGGGTCAAAGGGATTTCCTGCTCCTCCGGGAGAAAAAGGAGACTTCCAAAACTCCGTTAAAATAACCGGGCAGGTGCTCGATGCCGAAACCGGCGATCCCCTCATTGGAGCAAACGTTCTGGTGGCCGGAACCAGCTACGGCGCGGCCACAGACCTTCAGGGACGGTACGAAATTGCCAATCTGCCGGTGGGCACGTACACCATTCGCGTGGTGATGATGGGTTACACTACTGCACAAAAATCAGGGGTGCGTATTTTCGAGGATCATTCTGTCAGCCTTGATTTTCGTCTTCAACCCAAAATTATTCGGCTGGGGAGTTTGCTGGTGTGGGGAACCCGGGAATCCTCTTCTCTGTGGGAAAATCCGGCAGCGCTTGAAATTATTTCCCGAAAACAGATTGAAGCCAGCACGGCGCAAAATCTGGGGGATTTTCTGAAATCCCAGCCGGGGCTGTTTGTGTACGATACGGGCGGAAAAGGTGGCGGCAAAACGGTTTCCATTCGAGGCAGCCATACCAACCAGGTGCTTGTTCTGATAGACGGCGTGAAAATAAATCCCGCTCAAAACAATCTGGTCGATCTGTCCGGCATTTCCCTGGATTGGATTGATCACATTGAGATCCTCAAGAGCGGAGGCTCGACCCTTTTCGGGAGCGACGCCATCGGGGGGGTGATCAATATCGTGACACGAAAGAGCGCTTCTTCAAAGCAAAGGGCAACACTGACCCTTGGAGAGGGAAGTTTTGGTTCGCGGGAACTGGGAGGAAGCCTGTTTCCGGAGTGGGGGCCGTTCCGGATGAATATCTCCTATCAGAGACGTATGTCAAATGGAAATTTTCCCTATGTTGATTCCTTTGGAAGAGACGCCATCCGCAGAAATAACGGATTTTGGGATCAGAATGTGTTTGTCCAGATTGCA